>JANLUE010000807.1:0-3919 GCA_031363325.1 Gemmataceae bacterium | reverse complement strand
GGCGGAACGTCTCCAGCGAATGCTTGTGCGTGAACAACACAACCGAGCGATCGCGCTGGATCAACTCTGCGACGAGTTCCTGCGAGACTTTCGTTCGACAGCTTTTCAGGTCGTCGCGGTCCGTGTAGAACGCGACCGAATCGACGTTGCGCGGGAAGCAGAACATCGGCTCGTCGCGGGCGGCGAGCAGTTTCTCCGCGACCTCGGGCGATCCCATCGGCGAGCGGAGTTCCGCGTACCACGGGAGGGCCACGTGAAACCCGAACATCAGGACCGTGGCCGACAGGCCGACGCCGGTCCGGGTGATTGCAGAAGTTGCCCACTTCGTTCGTGCGACGAAGTCGCCGAGCGCGAGCAACAGAAACGGGAACGCGGGGAGTACGTAGGTCGGCAACTTGCAGCCCGACATCGAAAAGAAGAACACACACCACCCGCCAGCCAGCAACCAGAACCCGAGTGCGGGTGTCCGCATGGTCGCGCGATCGTCGCCAGCCATCAAGAAACGCGTGAATGCCCACAGTAGAAACGAGCCCGGCAACAGACCGCCAAGGACGATCGGGGCGTAGTACCAAACGGGCTGCAGGTGATCGAACGGCTTGATGAACCGCAAGATGTTGTGTTCCCAGAAGAAGTAGCGCAGGAAGATCGGCTCACGGAGGAAGATGCCGACGTACCACGGCACGTTGAGCGCGGCCACGATGCCCAGGAACCCAACGATGTGTTTCCAGCCAATCGGGACCGGGTCGTTGTTCAATCGCCGGTAGAGCCAGATGGGCGGGGCCAGCAGGATCAACGGGATCGGCCCTTTCGTGAGGACGCCGAGCCCCGCGGCGATGGCCGCCAGGTACCACCAGCCAATCTTGAACCGCTCGCCGCGAATCGCCTCGAATGTGGCGAGCAGCGTCAGCACGATCCAGAACGTCAGCAGTCCGTCAGTCGTGAGCAGTCGCCCCAAGCCGACGAAGCCCGGCGCGACCGCGAGCATCAGCCCACCCCAGAACGCCGACCGTTCGCCCAAACTTCGTCGACCAAGCAGATAGACGAGCAGGATCGTTGCGTGAACGGCCAACGCGGGAACGAGTCGGGCCGCGGCTTCGGACACGCCGAACAGCGAATAGCTCAACATGATGAGCCAATACAAGAGCGGCGGCTTGTCGAGGTACGGTTGGCCCTGGAGGTGCGGCACGACGATGTCGCCGCGAGTCAGCATTTCACGCGGAATCTGCGCGTAGCGTCCCTCGTCCGGCTCCAGCAAACGGAACGACAGCGTTGGATACAGAAGGAGCGCCGGCAACACGATCAGGAGCGCGAGCGAGGGCCCGCGAACCTCGCTCGGGGCGGCCGGTGTCCCTGGAAAGAGCACTCGGCCCCACAGAAACGGGAGCCAGTCCAACAAATGGCGTGGCCGGTCGTTCATCGGCGTTCGTCCTCCATGACGTGTGGGGATCATCCCACAATCGGGCGGTCCGGGTCAACCGGAAGTACTGGCCCGTCGGTCAACCGGTCGATACAAGGTCGAACATGAATCCGTCCGGCCTACTCGTCGTCGATAAACCCACAGGACTCACATCGCGGGTGGCCGTCGACCGGGCGGCCAAGTGGTTCCCGCGCAAAACAAAAATCGGCCACGCCGGCACGCTCGACCCGTTGGCGACTGGTGTTTTGGTTTTGGGGATCGGCACGGCGACTCGGCTGATCGACTACGTGCAGGCAATGCCCAAGTCCTACCGCACGCGCATCGTTCTCGGAGCGACGAGCGACACGGACGATGCCGATGGAACGATGACTTCGACCGGGTCGGAGCCAGTTGTTGAATCCGCTATTCGGGCCAAGTTGCCGAATTTTCTCGGCGAAATTGATCAGACTCCGCCGAACTACTCGGCCGCCCATGTGGATGGCCAGCGCGCGTACACGTTGGCCCGCAAGGGGGCCGAGGTTTCCTTGAGCCCCCGTCGCGTACGCATCGATCGAATTGAATTCTTGAAGTTCGCGTGGCCCAACCTCGAACTGGACGTTTTCTGCGGAAAGGGCACGTACATTCGCTCAATTGCCCGCGACCTCGGGGCGGCCCTCGGGGTTGGCGGCTATGTGGCCGAGTTGCGACGCCTGTCGATCGGGCCGTTCACCGCGAGCGACGCTGTGCGACTCGATGCGGCCGCGGACGAGGCACGGTCCAAGTTGCTGTCGCCGCTCGCGGCCCTGGATGGATTGCCCCAAGTCCGCGTGTCGGCCGACGACGCGAGGCGATTGCGAACCGGCCAACCGATTCTGACCGATGGGGATGGCGAGTTGGCCGTCCTGGATGAAGCCGGTCAGTTGGTTGCGGTTGGCCGAATTCGCGAGGGTCGGCTGTGGCCGGAAAAGGTTTTCGCGGGGTGCGGCGGCATTGAATGAGCGTGGGTTATGGGCTCGCGGGGTCGATTAGGCCGGCTTCGGCGAAGCCCTTCTGGCGGAGGATGCACGAATCGCACGTGCCGCACGGTCGGCCGGTCGGGCTGGGATCGTAGCAACTCAGCGTGCGCGAATAGTCGACGCCGAGCCGTGTGCCTTCGCGAATGATCTCGGCCTTCGTCATCTTCAAGAGCGGGGCGTGCACGCGAAATCGTCCCGCCCCTTCGGTGCCGGCCTTCGTCGCCAGGTCGGCGAGTTGCTCGAACGCTTCAAGAAATTCCGGACGACAGTCGGGGTATCCCGAATAGTCGAGCACATTGGCCCCGATGAAAATGTCGAATGCGCCGACCGTTTCGGCATAGCCGAGCGCGATGCCGAGCAGGATCGTATTGCGGGCCGGCACGTAGGTGATCGGCACGCCATGTCCCATCTCGTCGGCCGAGCGGTCCTTCGGCACGGCGATGTCGGCCGTCAGGGCGCTACCGCCAATTGTTCGCAGATCGATCGTGACCGTGCGATGCTCGACGGCACCCATCGCCTTCGCGATTTCGGCCGCGCGGACCAACTCGATGCGGTGCCGTTGCCCGTAGTCCACGCTGAGCGCGTGCACCGCGAACCCTTGCAACTTCGCGACGGCGAACGTCGTGGTACTGTCGAGCCCGCCACTCAAGAGCACGATGGCCTTCTTCACGGTCGGTCGTCTCCTATCACAAACAATGGGAATTCAATTGAGGACCGCATGGCCGACTTGATCGTACCGACTGGCGAACTGGAAACGTTTCCGAACCCGGCCCCGGGCCGCGACTACGTCGTCGAGATCGTTTGTCCCGAGTTCACGAGCGTTTGCCCGAAGACTGGGCAACCGGACTTCGGGACGATCACTTATACGTACACACCCGATCAACTCTGCGTCGAACTGAAGTCGCTCAAGCTGTACCTTCAGGGTTTCCGCAACCAGGGGATTTTCTACGAAGCCGTGACGAATCGGATCCGTGATGACTTGGTGAACGTGATGAAACCGGCGTGGCTTCAGATCATCACAGAGTGGAAAGGGCGGGGAGGGATTTGCTCCGTAATTCGCGCGGACTACGGCGAGGTCCCGCAGCATTTTCGGGCGACGTAGCAAGAGCAGGAACAACATCGATTGGTCGCTCGAAACGCGGACCCGGACGCCTGAGCTGAGGAGTCTTCGACGAAGTTCAGGGTTTCCACGAAATTCAATCCTGACCCTCGAAGACTCAGCTCAGGCGTCCAAAGACTGGACGCTTCACGGTGCTTGACCGAACCAGAACGGTGAGACTCACCTGCATGAGTCGGTGCGTCTCAGCCACGAACGGGATGCCTCGAATCCTCACTTGCCCCGGCGTTTCTTGGCCATCATATCTTGGATCAGTTTCTGAAAATCGTCGTGCAGGATTTTCATCGCGGGGTTGTCGATCATCTTCTTGAACGACTCTTCCTCCTGAATCGCCTGCATGCGTTTGACCCAGCTATCAAAGTAGTCATCGGGCAGTTGCCCGGCCCGGTG
>JANLUE010000781.1:0-2237 GCA_031363325.1 Gemmataceae bacterium | reverse complement strand
GCCGCCGAGCTTCCGGAGCTCCTTCGAGGCGACATCGAGCACCCAGTAATCGCCCCGGGTATTGCGCCGCCAGACGCGTTTGCTGTTTGTGAAGATCAACAGGCGGGATTCGTCGGCCGAGAACTCGAACGATTCGACTTTGAGCGGTTCCTTCGCTTCTTTTGGCACAAAGGCCGCGGCCGGCACGACGATCTGTTTTTTCCCAGTCGCCGGATCGTTGCGAACGAGGTCGTGACCCTTTCCTTCCTTCACTTTGTCGAGCGTGAAGTACTTCGAAGACTTCTCGCTCCACCGGAGTTCCGGGAGCGACTCGGTTTCGAATTCCTTTAGGCCAAACAGTCGGTCGATGGTGAGCAACGAGCCGGCCGGGGGCGAGTCTTGGGCAACAACCGGTTCGACGGCCCCGAGAAGTACGAGGAGCGTCCACAGTGCCGCGCGGATTTCGTGAAGTCGTCGCATTGTGTCCCGTTCCTGAATGTTCGTCAAAGGTCGTTGCGACGAAGGTTCATCGCATCGGCTTCCCGCATCTGCACGACGAAGCGCTCGACGCCGGACAAAAACATCTGCACGGCAATCGCGACGAGGACCATTCCCATCAATCGCTCGAGCGCGGTCAGTCCCTTTTGACCGAGCACCGTTCGCAACCGGGCCCCGAGCGAAACGACGATCGCGACTCCGAACCACGCGATCGTGACCGCGCCGAGCCACTCGGCCCATCGGCTCGCGGCTCATCAGGAGCAATTCGACCGCGAGCACGCTGGGCCCTGCCACGTAGGGGATCGCGAGTGGCACCACGAACGGTTCGCCTGTGACATCCTCGTGGAGCGCGTTCGCCGGGGACGGAAACACCATCCGAATGGCGATCAGAAACAGAATGATCCCCCCGGCGATCGACAGGGCCGGCTCGGAAATCCGCATCGCGGCCAACAGGAATTGCCCAACGAACAAGAACCCGACCATCACGAAGTACGCGATGATCAGTTCGCGTCGGATGACCCGATTCTGCCGGGCCGGGTCCACGTGTCGCAGTGCCGCGAGGAAGAACGGAATGTTCCCCAGTGGGTCCATCACGAGGATCAAGAGTACCGCGGCCGCGATCATACGGTCCTTTCACTCCATCACACCCTGGCGCGTGACGATCGGCACGTAGCCGACCTCGAGTCCTTTCGGCGGGTTCACGAGGACCGCTGGGTCGAGGTCCGCGAGCTTGCCGACCGTGGGCGGCGGCAAGTAGTCCCGTTCCTTTGTCCATTGGCGATGCAACATCTCGACTCGCTTCTGCAAGTTCTCCCGCTCGGCGTCGGTCAGGTCGGCGTTCAGCAAGGCGGGCTGGTCGGCGAATCGGTACCAGTAGTAGGTCGCCGAGCTGCCGTCGCCTAGCTTCGCCACGAATGGCCCGGCAACGGGGCCCGGCTTCTTCCAGCAACTGTCCGGTTCGTCGGGCGTCACGTACGGCTTCTGGGGCGTTTTGCGTGGCCGTGGGAACTCCACTTTGGCCAGGCCCGTCTCGGCCGGCACGTCCTTGGCAGCCACCACGACCCAAAGTTCCTTGTCCTTTTTGTCCTTCTCCAGGCGATAGTACTCGGGGAGCGTGAGCAGCGATCCGTTCTTCACGTCGGCCTTCGTTACCGAATCTTTGGCCCACTTGTAGCCGTAAGTGATTTCATCCAGTGCGACGGGTGTGGCGAACGAACTCCAGGCCACGGACGCTTTCTTGTTCTTGGCCGCGTCGGGCGGATAGATTTGCCAACTCGATCCGCCCTTGCCGCTGAAGTTGTGCACGCCGGCCGCCTTCGGGTCGATGGTGCCGGTCGCCGCCGGGCCCCCGTCGAACCAAGCTTGCACGTTGTCCCAGAGTGCGGCCTTGCTGTAAGCGGTGATGCGATGCACGAGCGGCGAGTCCGCGTCGGGCTTTCCTGGGAACAACGTCGGGGCGATTCGGGCGTACGCGACGCCCGTCCCGTCCTTCGAGAGGAACGCGGGGACGTGCTGGGTCTCCATCTGCAACGCCTTGTTCGGTTCGGATGGCCGACTGTCGATGAACTGCCCGCCGAGCTTCGGGTTCTCGACGGTGGGTCGCGACCAGAAGTAAGGGAGGAAGAACGTCACTGGCCCCTTGAAGTTGCCCGTGTTCAGGAACAGGGTCCAGCAGTTGTTTCCGGTTGGCACGTCCTTGCCGGCTGTGGTTTTCTTGGCGGTCGTGAGCGGGAGCGGCAGGTAGCCGTACCCGAATAGTT
>JANLUE010000773.1:0-7179 GCA_031363325.1 Gemmataceae bacterium | reverse complement strand
TGGTGCGCTTCGCGAAGCGCCTCGGATAGTTGGCGCTCGAACGGCTCGGCCCCGGTGGCCGGAACGGAGACGACAGTCGCCAGCATGGCGACGAGGAGGGATCGCATCGGCGGGTCCTTGCGGAGTAGGCGGGCGACATCTTACCGCCACGCGGACCGCGGTTGAAGGGCAAGTCGCGCCGACCCGGACTCCATATCGTACCCTCCCGGCCGACGCCGCTCGCCAAGGATCAATTTTCGCATGCGCCGACTGAACCTTTTGTTGATCGCCGCCGTCGTGTTCCTTTCCGGGTGCACGGGCAAAGGCGACAAAGACAAGAACAAAGACAAAGACGTTCCGAAACCCGCCAAGCAGGAACTCGCACAATGAGCGTGGAAACGTGTGCCGTCCGCTGTCGGGGGCTCGTGAAAACCTACCCCGGTCGGCCGCCCGTCGAGGCCGTGCGCGGCCACGATCTCACGGTCGAACGCGGCGAGTGTTTTGGATTGCTCGGGCCCAACGGGGCCGGCAAGACGACGACCATGGAAATCCTCGAAGGTTTACTCTCGCCCACGGAAGGCGAGGTCGAGGTTCTCGGTCGCGACTGGCGGCATTCGGGAGATGAGATTCGCCGCCGCATCGGCATCTCGCTTCAGGAAACGAAACTTCCCGAAAAGCTCACGGTCCGCGAAGTCGTCGTGATGTTTCGGTCCTTCTATCCGGAAGGGCTCGACCCCGAGACGGCGATCGCGCGGGTCTCGCTCGAGGAGAAGTCGCGGGCCTACGTCGGCAAGTTGTCGGGTGGGCAACGACAGCGCCTTGCGGTGGCGTGTGCCGTCGTCGCGGACCCGGAGCTGCTGTTCCTCGACGAACCGACGACCGGTCTCGACCCGCAATCGCGTCGGCAACTGTGGGACATCATTCACACTTATCGGGCCGATGGCCGAACGGTCGTGATCACGACGCACTACATGGACGAGGCCGAACGACTCTGCGACCGCGTGGCCGTCGTCGATAAAGGGCAGGTGATCGCGCTCGGCACGCCGGCCGAATTGATCGCCCGGCTCGGCGGCCAGCACGTGATCGACTTCACGCTGACCGGCGAAGCCACCCCGTCGGCCGACGAGTTTCGTGAGTTGCCAACGGTCACGGCCGCCCGTGTCGACGCCGGCCAATTCGGTCTGACGGTCGGCGAACCACACATCGCCCTGCCGGCACTGCTCAAGCATCTGCAACAGACCGGCCGTGAACTCGCCATGCTCACGACCCGGCACGCAACGCTTGAAGATGTGTTCGTCAACCTGACCGGGCGACATCTGCGAGACGGTTGAATTCGATTTTCGATTTCTGATTGAAACACCTGGGGTGAACCGTGGACGAAAATCAACAATCGAAAGTCGGCAAGCAAACGTACTCGCCGCTCGTACAACTCACGCTTGCGCGCTTTCGCGAGTTCTATCGTCAGCCGGAAGCGATTTTCTGGGTGTATGCCTTTCCGTTGTTGATCGCCGTCGCGCTTGGGCTGGCGTTTCGCGAGAAGCCAATTGAACGAATCACGATCGACGTTCGCGAAGACGCCGGCGACCCGGCCGCAATTGAATCGCTGAAGACGCGCCTGGCGACGGACTCACGCCTCGTCGTCAAAGGCGTGACGGGCGAGGCGTGGAAGAAGCGCTTGCAATCCGGCCGAACCGATCTGGTCGTGACCAGCGCGGCCAGTGGCTACGACCTGTACACGGAACCGAATCGACCCGAAAGCATCCTGGCCCGCCACGCCGTCGAGAGTGTGTTGTTTAAGGAATCGTCGAAGAATGGGCCGACGTTGACGAACAAACAACTCGAGGAACGCGGTCAGCGCTACATCGATTTCCTGATGCCCGGCCTGCTCGGCATGAATCTGATGGGTGGGGGTCTATTTGGCGTTGGCTTCGTCTTGGCGGACATGCGAATTCGCAAATTGCTCAAACGATTCCTCGCGACACCCATGAAGAGGCGAGATTTTCTGCTTTCCTTGATGCTCAGTCGAATGATCTTCACGGTTCCGGAAGTTCTGTTATTGCTTGGATTCGGATATCTCGCGTTCGACGTTCGCAATTCGGGGAGCTTTTTTTCACTCCTGGCCATCATCGTGATTGGGGCGGCGGCCTTTGGCGGGCTCGGGCTCCTGGTCGCGAGCCGGGCCAAGACGATGGAAACCGTATCGGGATTGATGAACCTCGTGATGTTGCCGATGTGGATCCTCTCCGGCGTGTTCTTCAAGTCGGACAACTTCCCCGAATGGATGCAACCCGCCATCCAGGCCCTGCCGCTGACGGCCCTCAACGATGCCATTCGCGGCGTGATGCTCGAAGGCCAGTCGCTCGCCGAACTCGGCTTCCCGTTGGCGATTCTGGTGGGCTGGGGAATTGTTTCCTTCACGGTGGCTTTGAAGATTTTCCGCTGGCAGTAGCGAATTGCAATTGGAATAGGTCCTCCGAATGTCGTCAGCGCGGATGCGGGCCTTGGCCCTCCTGAGTGTCGCCGCCGCGATCGTGACGATCGGCCTCAAAGGGTTCGCTTATTCCCTGACGGGTTCCGTCGGCCTGTTGTCCGACGCGCTCGAGTCCGGCATCAATTTGTTCGCGGCCATTGCCGCCTACATTTCACTGTATTATTCCAGTCGACCAGCCGACGCCAATCACACATACGGACACGAGAAGATCGAGTTCTTTTCGTCCGGGCTCGAGGGCGCATTGATCGTCTTGGCCGGCGGCGCGACGGCCTGGGTCGCGATCGAACGGCTCATTCATCCCGCCCCGCTCACCGACCTCGGACTCGGCACGTGTCTCGCAATCGGGGCGTCGCTCATCAATCTCGCGGTCGGTGTGATCCTGGTTCGCGTCGGCAAGCAACATCACTCGATCGTCCTCGAAGCGGACGGCAAGCATCTGCTCACGGATGTGTGGACATCCGTCGCGGTCGTGGCCGGGATCGGCATCGTCTGGGCGACCGGCCTCTCCGTGTTCGATCCAATCATTGCAATCGCCGTGGGATTGAACATCGCCTGGACCGGGTTTCGCCTCGCGCGCCGATCGTTCGACGGCTTGATGGATCATTCGCTGACGGCGGCCGAACAGGAAAAACTCCGCGAAGTGATTCGGCATCACACCCCGGCCGGGACCGACTTCCACGCACTGCGGACGCGTCAGGCCGGTGCCCGCAAGTTCGCCGACTTCCACTTGCTCGTCCCCGGCGTGATGTCCGTGCGCGCCGCCCACGACCTGGCGCTCGTCGTCGAGTCGGCCCTGCGTGCGGCCGTCCCGCACATTGAATTGACGATCCACATCGAGCCGATCGACGACCGGGCGAGCTGGGAAGACAACGCCCTGCGAGACATCGAGCCGCCGGGGCGGTAAACTCATGGGTTCCGGGCCTTCCCGGCGCTCGCCCATCGCCCATCGCCCATCGCCCATCGCCCCGACCTGAGCCTCGCATGCCGGCCACGACTGCCGAGTTGATCGACGAGTTGCGGCAGCATCGGCTCGTCGATCCGCCGGCCCTGACCGATGTCGAAGGTCGCTTTCCGGACGCGGCCTCCCTTCTGGCGGAACTGCGACGCCGCGACTTGCTCACCGGGTATCAGATCGAACAAATCCTGGCGGACCGGACGGCCAACCTTCGGCTGGGGCCATACCGCATTCTCGACTGGCTGGGCGCGGGCGGGATGGGGCAGGTCTACAAGGCCCGCGAGGATCGCCTCGGTCGACTGGTCGCGCTCAAGGTGATCCGACCGGAGCGGGCCGTCAATCCAGACGCGGTTCGACGTTTCCATCGCGAGATTCGGGCGGCCGCCCGGCTCGATCATCCCAACATCGTCCACGCCCACGATGCGGATGAACTGGCCGGCAACCACGTCCTTGTGATGGAATACGTCGCGGGCGTCGATCTGCACCGGGAGGTGAAAACGCGTGGACTGCTCGACCCGGCGATCGCGTGTGAATACGCTCGCCAGGTCGCGCTCGGCCTGCAGCACGCCGCCGACCGGGGGCTCGTTCATCGCGACATCAAGCCGGGCAACTTGCTTCTGACATCGGGGGGCGTGGTCAAGATTTTGGACTTCGGCCTGGCGCGCTTGCGGGCCACCGGATCCGATGGGGACGGCAGCACGAGCGTGACGCGTGAAGGCGTCGTCATGGGGTCGCCGGACTTCATCGCCCCCGAGCAAGTCATGGACGCCAAGCGGGCGGACATCCGGGCCGACCTGTATAGCCTCGGCTGCACGCTGTACTTTCTGCTGACGGCACGAGTGCCGTTCCCCGGTGGCGAGACGATGCAGAAGTTGATGCGGCACCAACTCGAAACGCCGACACCCATCGAAAGTCACAAACCGGACCTATCGCCCGCGATCATCGCAATTGTCCGGCGTTTGATGGCGAAGAAACCCACGGATCGATTTCAAACTCCGGCCGAAGTGGTCGAGGCCCTGACGGCCGTCGCCGACGGCTCGACGCTCGTCATTGATCGAGTGCCGCCGGACGCGACCGAAGTCGATCGCGCCCTGGCCGGCGTGCCGTGGGATGAAGTCGTCACGCCGCCTTCGACGGACGAGCAGGCCCCCCGACCACAGACGCGACACGCGCCCTGGATCTGGGCGATTGGCGGGCTCGTTGTCTTGCTGGGCGTCGCGGCGATCGCGTATGCGATCTGGGGCGGGCACAAGCCACCGGAAAACAAGGTCGAGCCGGCCCCGGACGGCGAGCAAATTTCGATTCCGCCGCGAGTTGTCACCGAATCGCCGGCCGAGCAATGGGCCCGCAATCTGAGGAACATGTCGGCCGAGCGCCAGTTCGACGAGTTGACGAAAGAACTCAAACGACTGAACCGCGGCATGGAGGGCCTGCCGAAAGTTCGCATCGAAGGCAATCGAATCCTGGGCCTGGAGTTGTTCGTCGATCGAGTGACCGACCTCACGCCCATCGGGGCGTTGCTTCACCTTCGCAACTTGATCCTTCGCACCGAGGATGGCTCGACTCGCCTGACGGACCTCTCGCCCCTGCGTGGGCTGCGCCTGACGGACTTTCGCTGCGAACATTCGCCGCTCGCCGATCTGTCGCCGCTCAAGGGAATGCCGCTCGAGATGTTGTGGGTGAGTTACACCAACGTTTCGGACCTGCGCCCGGTGGCCGACGCGCCGATCCGCGACCTCCGCTTCGCCGTCACGAAGGTGACCGACCTGACACCGCTCCGCACGATGCCGCTCACGACCTTGCACTTCCACTCGACCCCCGTCGCGGACCTCGGGCCGCTCCGCGATCGGATGGACTTGAACTACTTGGATGCGGGCAACACGAAAGTGACGAGCGTCGCCCCGCTCGCCAAATTGAAGGCACTCCGCTGGCTCTCGATCGGCAATTGCCAGGGCGTGACCAGCCTCGAACCGTTCGCCGGCCTCGGCCTCACCGAACTAACGATCTCCGGCATCAGGGCGACCGACCTGGGGCCGCTTCGCCGGGTGCCGCTCGTCGCGTTGAACTGCGGCGGTTGTCCGGTGACGGACTTCGCACCGCTCGGCGACGCGCCGCTCAAGGAACTCTATTGCGACTTTGACCTGGCCCGCGACGCCAAGGCCCTCCGGGCGATCAAGACGCTCGAACGCCTGAACGGCAAGCCGGTGGCCGAGGCTCTGCGTGGAAAATGAGTTCGTTGATGAATCGCGAGGCCGGACTCTCCGCGGCCGATCCACTACATCAACCGTTGACCGCTCGACTCTCCCTTTCAACCGGAATTAACACATGCAGATTCGTCGATTCGTATTGGGTGGGCTCGTCGCACTGTTGGCCGCGCCGATGTGGGCCGGCGAACTGCCGACCGCCAAGCCCGCGGCCGTCGGGCTCGATGCCGACAAGATTCAGCAAGCCCACGACGCGGTCAAGGCGCTCGTGGACAAGAAGGAAATGGCCGGGGCCGTCGTGGCGATCGCCCGCAAGGGCAAGGTCGTGTTGTTCGAGGCGTTCGGCGAGAGCGAGGCCGGCTCCGGCAAGGCGATGAAGACCGACGCGATCGTGCGCATCTATTCGATGACCAAACCAATCACGACCGTGGCCGCGATGATCCTGGTCGATGAAGGCAAGATCGGGCTCGACGACCCGGTCTCGAAGCATTTGCCCGAGTTCAAGGGCGGCAAGATTCAAGTCGGCAAGGGCGATGAATCGACCGACGTGAAGCACGACTTCACGGTCCGCGACCTGATGCGGCACACGGCCGGGCTGACCTACGGGGTGTTCGGCTCCTCGCCCGTGGACAACATGTATCGCAAGGCCGGCATCCTGAACCCGAACGACACGCTCGCCGAAATGACGGCCAAGCTCGGCAAGATCCCCCTGATGTTCGAGCCCGGCACGCGCTGGCATTACAGCGCCGCGACCGACGTGCTCGGCCGCGTCGTCGAAGTCGCGTCGGGCCAGCCGCTCGACGAGTTCTTCGCCGAACGCATCTTCAAACCGCTCGACATGAAGGACAGCGGCTTCGCGATCGCCGACGACAAGCTCGACCGTTTCGCCGCCAGCCACGGCCCCGACGCGTCCAAGAAGTCCGTCACGGTGACTGAGAAAGCCGAGAAGAGTCGCTATCGCACGAAGCAGAAGTTCGTGTCTGGGGGCGGCGGGGGGCTATCGACGGCCCGCGACTATCTGCGCTTCTGCCAGATGCTCTTGAACGAAGGGGAACTCGATGGGACGCGAATCCTGAGCAAGTCGGCCGTCGCCGAGATGTCGCGGAACCAACTCTCCGACGAAGCGATGAAAGCGAAGAACGGCGGCTCACTGGAGGTTGGCGACGGGTTCGGCCTGGGCTTTGGCGTTCGAGTCGGCAAGGACGACCCCCGCGCCGGCCGGGCCGTGGGCGAGTACTACTGGGGTGGTGCCGCCAGCACGCACTTCTGGATCGCGCCGAAACAGGAACTCGCGGTCGTGGCGCTGGAGCAGTACATGCCGAATCGGCCGATGCTGCAACAAGCGATTAAGCCGCTGATCTATCAGGCGGCGAAGTGACCTGGAATCCCCGGCCTCCAACCCATCGGCCGGGTTCACGCGTCATTCCGCCGACTTGCCTTTGCCGCGCACGGGGATCGTCACTTTGCCTTCAGCCCCGGTGTCGGTCGTGATGACCAGGTTCTTGATCGTGTCGCCGGCGGCCGTCGGCTTGAAGACGATGCGCAGGATG
>JANLUE010000754.1:0-2577 GCA_031363325.1 Gemmataceae bacterium | reverse complement strand
ACGCCGTGAAGACGTTCGGGAGGCGGAGCAATCGCGCGAAGGGCAGAAATTGCATGGCGTTAGTCTATCGCGAAGCGTCGCCCGATGAGCCCGCGACCGCTAACGCCGGTCACTTCTTCGCCGGCAATTCGCAAACGCCGTCGTGGCACGGCACGAGATGGAAGCGGTGCTTCGCGACCCACAGATAGACTCGCTGGCCGAGCGTCGTCATGCCGGGGAGAAAGAGGAACGGCCAGATCGGCCAGCCGATCGGCAGTCGGCCGATCACATACCGCACGGCCCGGAAGCCAGCAAGCGTCCGCGTGCGGTCGGGCGTGAGCAGGTGCATCTGATCGAGAAGCGCGGCCGGGTCGATGTTGGCCGAGTTGATCGGGATGCCCTCGGGGTCGCGGCAATCGTGCGTGTCGAAGCGCCGCAGCCAGTCAAGTCGCTTCAAGAGCGCGACAGACTTCCGGCAGAACGGACATTGCCCATCGAAGAGTACGAGGGCTTTCACGATGCGCGCTCCGTTAGCCGCGAGGCGCTAGCCGAGCGCGTCAGCGGATTGCCCGGGCGACGACGGCGAATGTTTCTTGGGCAATTCGCGGACGCGCTCGGCTAGCGCCTCGCGGCTAACGTTTCATCGTCTTCGCGGTTGGCGAAAGCCCGTCTCGCCACGCGGCAGAAGCCGTCCACGTCGAGCTCCAGATCCGCGAGAAGCTCGCCGCGCTCGGCATGTTCGATGAATCGATCCGGGATGCCCAGGCGGATCACACTTCGCGTGTCGATTCCTTCGGCGTTGCACGCTTCGAGCACGGCGCTCCCGAAGCCGCCTTCGAGCGTGCCTTCCTCGATCGTCGCGACGAAGGGCATCCGTTCGACGAGCGGCAAGATCGTATCGCGATCGAGCGGTTTCACGAAGCGGGCGTTGATCACCGCGATGTTCAAGCCTTCGTCGCGAAGCTTGTGCGAGGCCTGCAGGGCCGCCGGCAAGAGCGTGCCGAACACAATGAACGCCCCGTCGTCGCCGTCTTCGATCACTTCCGCCTTGCCCAGTTCGACCGGGGTGAATTCACGCTTCACGGTCTCCAGCGTCGCCTTCGGATAGCGCAGCGAAGTCGGGTGCGATTGTTCGAGCGCGAACTCGAGCATCGGCTTGGCGTCCATCTCGTCGCCGGGCGCCATTACGATCAGGTTGGGGAATAGCCGCATGTACGGAATGTCGAACACACCGTGATGCGTCGGCCCATCCGGCCCCGTGAGGCCCGCCCGATCGAGCGTGAACACGACCGGCAAATCCTGCAGTGCCACTTCCTGGAAGATCTGGTCGAACGAACGCTGCAGGAACGTCGAGTAGATATCGACGATCGGCCGCAAGCCCGCTTTCGCCTGGCCGGCCGCGAAGGCGACCGCGTGCGATTCGCAGATGCCTACGTCGAAGAAGCGGTCCGGGAACTTTTCGCGAACCTTCTCGAGCTTGTTCCCCTGGCACATGGCGGCCGTCAGGACGGTGACCTTCGGGTTCGTCGTCAGTGCGTCGGCGATCGCCGAACTCATGACGTCGGTGTAGGCCTTCGAGCCGCCCTTCTTGGTCTCGATGTTCGTGCGGGCCGGCCCAACTTTCGTGAACACCGGCGGCGTGTGGAACGCGACCGGGTCCTCGCTCGCTTGCGGTACGCCGTGCCCCTTCTCCGTGAACACATGCAGCAGAAGGGGGCCCTTCTGGCCCTTCAAGTCGCGAAGAATTCGGATCAGGCCCGGCAGGTCGTGCCCATCGATCGGGCCGAAGTAGCGGAAGCCCATCTCCTCGAAGAGCATCCCCTCCTTGAGGACGGCCTTCATGCCATCGCGAATCTGTTCGAGGGCCGAGTGGGCCACGTCGCCAAGGACGGGGATCTTCGAAAGCAAGTAGTTGATGCCGCGCTTCGACCCCTGGTAGAGGGACGTCATTCGACATTGATCGAGATACTGGGCCATCCCGCCGGTACGCGGGCAGATCGACATCTTGTTGTCGTTCAGGATGACCAGGACGTCCTGATCCATGCCGGCGATATTGTTCAATGCCTCGAACACGATGCCCGACACGAACGCCCCATCTCCAACGACCGCGACCGAATGGCGATCCTTCTCGCCGAGCAGATCATCGGCCGATTTGAGGCCGCTCACCGTCGAGACACTACTGCCGGCATGGCCGGTCATGAACAGGTCGTACGGGCTCTCGTGCGGATTGGGGTAGCCCATCAACCCGCCGCGCGTGCGGATGTTGGCGAACTCGTTGAATCGACCCGTAATAAGCTTTTGCGGGTAAATCTGATGGCCGGTGTCCCAAATGAGTCGATCGCGGGAGAAATCGAAGACCAGGTGCAGAGCGAGCGTGAGTTCGACGACCCCCAGGTTGCTCGCGAAGTGGGCGGGCCGAATGCTCAGGACGCGGACGAGTTCGTCGCGAATCTCCTGCGCGAGCTGGGCCAACTCGCCATCGGACAATGGCCGAAGGTCGGCGGGCGACTGAATCCTGGGCAACAGCGGTGGCTGATTCATGCTTGTCCTTCGTGTCGATCCTTCGGTCGTCCGGTTCCCCCTCTCCGCTTCGGAGAG
>JANLUE010000671.1:0-10469 GCA_031363325.1 Gemmataceae bacterium | reverse complement strand
TCACGACGAGGTCCTTCGCGTCGGACTCGAGTTCGGCACCGAGGAAACCGCGTGGGGCCACCTCAAAGTTCGGCTTGACGCCTCCGAGTGCGGCCAGGAACTTCATCAAGTCGCCCATCATCTCGAGCCCGCCCTGCGAAGTGCCTTTATCCGTGATGCGTTTGGGGGCCGGCGGCTCGAAGCTCGTCGGCGTCCAACGCAATTTCGTATCGGTGAAGTCGTACTCGATCTTGTAGCGCGACAGCACGTTGTAGCCGATCACCCCGTGCAACTCGACGCCAGCCAGGCCCATCGAGTTCATGCCCTTTAGTTGGAACATGTCGATCGCCACGCCGCGCGGTTTCGGAATTGAAAGCCCCCCTTCCAATTCGACCTTGTCGAACTCGCTCCAGCCGTCCTTTTCCTTGGCACCGACCTTTTTGGCGAGCGCCTCGGTCAGGATCAGGGCCGGAGCACCCGTATCGATGATGAAGTTGAACGGCCCCTTGCCGTTCAACTTCGCCCGAACGAGGACGTGCTTCGTGTCGGTGAGTCGATAGGGGACTTCGACGGCTGTGGACACCTCGCGCGGCTTCGGGCCGGCCTCCTGGGCCGGCAGCGGCGCGAGCGGAACGAGCAAGACGGCCAACGCGAGGTATTTCATGGTGCTTTCTGATTGACGGTGATTCACGGTGTCCGTTCGGCGATGCCGAGCACGCGCGGCCCATCGGGATATTTGGCGGACGGAAAATAATGTTCGACCACGACCCGTTGGCCGATTGGTGTCCAGCGCTCGAGTCGATCGTCCTCGAACCGAATGATGAAGCCACGGTCCGTGCGCTCCGCCATCCCCGCACTGGTCCGCAGCGGCTCAGATTCCTTGGCTTTGCCGGCCGAATCGATGGTGCACGTCTCGACGACGCCGTTCTCGAACGTGATCTTCCACGACCCCTGCCCGCGTCGCGCCGGCCCATTGGCGACGACATCGCCCGGGATCCGCGGCGCGGCCGAGACGGTCAGGCCGAGCAACAGAAGGAAGCCAATCGCGCGCAACATGGCCGGAACTCCAAAGGGTTCTTCGCGGCAGGCGGACCGTTCTTATTGTAGGGCGTGACGCTTCATGGCGTCGCTCGCGGAAATGAGCGGATGCTTGGTTCGACGGTCAACTGGATCCAACCTTGCTCCAAAGAGCCATTGCCCTTCCCAGCAGAGGCGAAGTTCCGCCGCCACGTGGAAGGACGGACGTGCTGACGGAGTCGAACCGCTCCGTCTTTCCCAGCAGAGGCGGAGTTCCGCCGCCACGCATTGGGATTTCAATCCGAATACACCCGCGTCGATTCCTGTTTGACGACGGGCTCCGTCAACCCGCCCGATGTGAGCGTCGCCTTGAAGCGGGCGTCGCCCTTCACTGCGGCCGTCAGGGTGATCTTGTACGTCACATCGCCGCGGGCCGCGAGCTTGGGCAGCGACTGAAACACAACCTCATTGCCGACGATATCGTATTTCACCGGCCCGATCGCCGCTTTCAGCTTGAATTGAGGCGGTATCAGGCACGCGAGCTTCACGTCGGTGTCGTCCTTCGAGCCGGTGTTCGTGATGCGAATCTCGTAGGTCGTGTCGGCACCGACTTCGACGGGGTCGTCCGTATCGACGACTTCCATGAGCAGAGCCGACAGCCCTTCGACTTTGGTCGCGATCGTCTTTTCGGCCTTGGGCACCCGCCCGCCCGAAACGTTCGCCGTGACCGAATGGTCGCCGGCGGCGACGGCCAGGGCCTCGCACTTCAGTTCCTTCGATTGGCCCGCGCCAACTTCACCGAGGAACCACTTCACCGTCCGCGTGCCGGCATCGAGTTGGCCGGCCGAGTCGGCCGCGATGAACTTGAACCCGGTCGGTAACACGACGTTTGCCGACACATTGGTCGCTGGCGTGTCCCCGGGGTTCGACACGGTCACGACGTACTGGGCCTTGCGATCCAGGTAGCGCAGCTTCGGGCCGGTCAATTCGATGGCGAGGCGTGGCTGAATCACCGCCACCGAACCGCGGTCGGCCGCCTGAAGGCCGCCATCGCCCGCCGCGGATACTTCGCATTTCTGCGAACCGGCCGACTTGGCGACGCACGGAATCGTGATCTGCTTCGACTCGCCGGCGGCCAACGTGCCGACGTCGATTGCACCCATCGGGCCGCGCGCCGACTCCAGGCCATCGCCCAGATGGACGGCGAGCTTCACTCCTTCGGCCGGGTAATCGCCGGGATTGCTGACGGCCAACACGACGTTCGCCGCATCGCCGACCATGACCTTTTCCGGCGCACTCAACTTGATCGCCAGCTTCGGTTCCTTGGTCGCGATCTTGACGGTGGCCGAGCCGGTCACCGTGACCCAGGCCTGACAGGTCCACTCGCCCTTGGCTGGCGGCACGAACGACATCTTCAAGCGTTTCTCGTCGCGCGTGGCCAAGGTGCCCAGTTCCCACAGAAGAACTTTGTCGCTGCCGTCCGCCTTCGGTTCCGTGCTCGCGACCTTCGCCCCTTCCGGCACGCGAACTTGCACGATCACCTTGTGCAACGGGATCGCACACGTGTTGCGAGCAACGAGCGTAAATTCCGTTGCTGTGCCGGCCCGAGCGATGGTCGACCCATGCCATTCGAGGCTGACGCTCGGGTCCTGCTTGGCGATCGGCCCAATTTCCTTCACGGGCTCGACGGCTGGGGCCTTCGGCAAGCGGATTTCCGGGGCCCGCAGTTCCGGCACTTCGATCGAACGAACGGGTTCGGGCTTCGGAACCGGCTTGGGAACGGCCGGCAGGTCGAACGGATCGCCGGGCGGCTTCGGAACTGGAGTTCGGTTCTCGATTCGCGGCGCGACCCGGCCGGGCATCGGCAGTTCGGGGTCCGGCAGCGCGGGCGGCTTCGGCCCATCCTGAGCCTGACCCAGAGTCGCCCAGCCGGCCAACCCGAGGCCGAACGCCATCAACCCGACCACGACGTAGAGCGGACGCATCCCGTGCCTCGCGAGGAACCGGGGCGATCGCCCAGCGTGTAACGCGCGGAGGGAAAGGGAGTCAAGGTCAGGGTGGAAGTTGGTCGGCGGCGGGCGAAATTGGCCGAATCGCAGTTCGAATTGCCGGCCCGGCTTCCGCTTCGAGCCGACTTCCGCCATAATCTCCCCATGTCCCAGCACGATGTCACGGCCGAGTTTCGGCCGTCCGATGCCTCCACCTTGGCACCGATCGCGCACGTCGATCGATCGGCCCCGACCGACTTCGCGCCGCCGGGGTTCGAGATCCTGGGGGAGCTCGGGCGCGGCGGCATGGGCGTCGTCTATCGCGCCCGGCAGATTTCGCTCAATCGTTCGGTCGCACTCAAGGTGATCCTCGGTGCGGGCCACGCGGGCAAGGAGCAACTCGTTCGCTTTCGGGCCGAGGCCACGACGGCTGCCCAGCTTCAACATCCGAACATCGTTCAGGTCTTCGAAGTCGGCGAGCACAACGGCCAGCCGTTCTTCTCGCTCGAATTGATCGAGGGGGGCTCGCTCGCGGACCGGCTCAATGGCGAACCGCAACCGCCGCGATCGGCCGCCGAACTCGTTCGCGTATTGGCCCTGGCCGTCGAACATGCCCACGAACGCGGCGTGGTCCATCGCGATCTGAAGCCGGCCAACATCCTGGTTCCAAAGGCGGATTGGGAGGTCGACGAGAAAGGTTCGGAATCCAACTCCGCATTCCGCAATCCGCAGTCCTCCGTCAAGATCACGGACTTCGGCCTCGCCAAGCAACAATCAGCCGGCTCGGACCTGACCGCAAGCGGCGCGATCCTCGGGACGCCGTCGTACATGGCCCCGGAACAGGCGGGCGGGCATGGCCGATCGGTCGGCCCGCTGGCGGATGTCTACGCGCTCGGCGCGATCCTGTACGAGTGCCTGACGGGCCGACCGCCGTTCCGTGGACCGACTGTAATGGACACGGTCCTTCAGGTTCTGGGCGACGAACCAATTCCGCCTTCGCGATTGCAGCCGAAGCTACCTCGCGATCTTGAAACGATTTGTCTCAAATGTCTGGCCAAGAAGCCGGAACAGCGTTACGCGAGCGCGGCCGCCCTGGCCGACGACCTCGGCCGATTCCTCGCCGACGAATCGATCCTGGCCCGACCGGCGTCCGGCCCGGCCAAGGTTTGGAAATGGGCCCGGCGACATCCGGCGCTGGCGTTCAGCGCGTTCGTACTTGCGGTACCAATGCCCGCATTGCTCGCGGTGATGATCTTCCTGTGGAGCGACGCCCGGGCGGCCAAGCGCTCGGCCGAGGACGAGAAACGACTCGCCGATGTCGCCCGGCAAACGGCCGAGCACGAACGAAGCATTTCACAAGGGTACTTGAAGAACGCCGTCGTCACGCTGGACCAGGTTCTCACGCGCTTGAGCTACGACAAGTTCGCGCGCTATCCAGAAATTCAAGAGGATCGCCACGCGATCTTCGACGCGGCCGTCGCGTTCTACGATTCGCTGTTGCGCCTCGATTCGAGCGAGGCGAATGTGCGCTATCAATCGGCGGTGGCGCAGGCTCGGGTCAGCCGACTGTCGACCACCACGGGGCAACTCGATCGCTCGGCGGCCGCGTCCCAACAGGCGATCGACCAACTCTCCTCCCTCGCGGCGGAGTTCCCGGATCATCCGGAGTATCGCCACGAGATGGCGAAGGCCTATCAGTTTCTCGGCCATGCCCGGATCATGAAGGCTCAGTATCCCGAAGGCATCAAGGCCTACACGCAATCGGCCGAGATCGCGAGCGCACTGGCGAAGGACTATCCGGACGTGCCGAGCTACGGCGCGACGGCGAGCCAATGCTTCGGCAGCATCGGTTCGTTCTACAGTTTGCAGAACCCGTCCCGCGCGGAGGAACAATTCCGCAAGGCGATCGCGGCCGCCGAGACGCATCCGGGCGATCCGGAACAGCGGGCCTCGCTCGCGAACGTGCTCGTCCTGCTCGGCCAAGTCGTGCTGAAACAACGGAGTCGAGAACGGGAAGCGATCGAGTTGGCGGATCGCGCGGCCAAGCTCCTGGAAACCCCGCTGCCGAACACTGTTGGATTCATGGCGCGGAACCTCTTCGACCAAGGGCGCATCAACATCAAAAGCATTCGCGCCGACGTTCACATTCGAGCGCGGCGATATTCCGAGGCGGCCGCTCTCCTGGTCGACGTCGTTCAACAATCGGAAGACCGGCTCGCGGCCCAGCCCGGTTCGTTCCCCCAACTATTCCAGGCCGCCCAAAACAATTTCTCCCATGCGAGCGTGCTCGACCAGGTCAAGGATTATCCGAAGGCCGTCGCCGCCGCGTCGCGAGCGGTGGAGTTGATGGATCGATTGCTCCGCGACTTCCCGGCGATGCGCGACCCGTCCGGACTGGGCATGATGGGTTTCCGAACGCAGATGTTGGGGATGAAATCCATCATTCTCGCGCACGCCGGTCGATTCGCGGAGGCGGAGAAGTTGGCGGACGAAATCGAACTTCTTGGCGCCGGCCAAGGGATCATGGCCTACAACTCGGCGTGCGTGTTCGCGCTCATGTCCGCCGATTTGACGGGCCAGGAAAAAGAACGTTCCGCGCTCCGTGCGATGGCTTGTCTGAAGAAGGCCGCCGCGAGCGGCTACCCGGCCAACGACGGGCAACTTCGGTATCTGCGAGTGGAAGACGACGACCTCAAGCCGCTACGCGGCCGAAAGGACTTCCAGGAGTGGGCCGCGACGTTGAAGGTGACGAAGAAGTGAAGCTTGAATTTGTTGGATTTCCCGGTGTTCCGTCGGCCCCGGCCCGCATGACCTGATTCACGCCCGCCGGAACGCCGCGCAACTATTGCTGCCGCCGAAGCCGAACGAATTCGAGATCGCCACGTTCACGCGGGCCGCTCGGGCCTCGTTGGGCACGTGGCACAGGTCGCAGTCGGGGTCGATCAGGTTGATGGTTGGGGGGATGGCGTCGCGGCTCATCGCGGCCAGGCAGGCGATCGCTTCGATGGCCCCGGCGGCCGTGATCAGGTGGCCGGTCATGCTCTTCGTGGCGCTCACCGGCACGCGTCGCCAGTCGTCGCCCAGCGCCCGTCGAATCGCTTCGGCCTCGGCCACGTCGCCGACGGGCGTGCTCGTGCCGTGGGCGTTCACATAATCGATTTCCGATGTGTTGATGCGAGCTTCCATCAGGGCCTTTCGCATCGCTTCGACGGCGCGGCTCGGGTCCGGGTTCGGAATCACCGGATGATACGCGTCGCTCGTCAGGCCGACGGCCAGCAACTCCGCGTAGCGGCGTTCGCCAACGAGCGGCTGTAATACGAACGCGGCCCCGCCTTCGCCAAGCACGAAGCCATCGCGGCCGCGATCGAAGGGGCGCGAGGCGGCCGGTGGGTCGTCGTTGCGCCGCGAGACGGCCCGGAGGTTGCCGAACGAAGCGAGGACCATGGGCGTGATCGCCAGATCGCAACAGACGGCCACGCACGCGTCGCACCAACCGAGTTGCAGCCAGCGCCTCGCGACCGAGAGGGCCACGTTCCCCGTCGAACATGCCGTCGAAAGCGTGACGCTTGGCCCGCTCAGGCCGAGTTGGCCGACGACGAACGGCGTGAGCGGTCGCCAGTCGCGGGCGGGGTCGCCCACCTTCGCCTCGGGGTTATCCCGGGCGTCAATCTCCCAGTTGTAAGGCCCTTCGCCGCCGGTCCCGAGCACGAGGCCGATTCGCATTTCGTGCCGGCGACCCCACAGGCCGGCGTCCCGAATCGCGTTCGCCGTACACCAGACGGCCAGTTGCTCGAGCCGCGACCACGCCGCGAAGTCGGCGAAGTCCGGCTGCGATGGAATCGGCCCGAGAGCCGCGCCAATCTGGCTGGGGTGATCGCTCACATCGAACGCCGTAATCTTCGCGACGGTCGAGCGGCCGGCGATCAGTCCGTCGGCCACGGCGTCGAACGTCCAGCCGTGCGGCACGCCAACGCCGACGCCCGTGATCCAGACGCGGTCGGTCATCGCTGGCCCTCCGCGTGGGCCGCGATGACCGACCAGGCGTCCGGTTGGCCGGGACCGTCGCATCGTTCGACGGCGGCCGCGATGGCCGTGCACGTCGAATCAACGAACGTGCCGGTTTCCGGTTCCCAGCCGGCGCGGACGAGCCACGCGCCGGGCAGATCGCCGCCAGCCAGCCATGCACCAGCGGTTCGCAATGCGTCCACTTCACTGCCGGGCGTGCCGCCAACGCCAGCGTTCGGCCCGTGTAGTCCAAACGCCTGACTGAGCAGGCCGGCCATCGAATGAAGCAAGCAATGTGGGATATAATGTGGCGTCGCCGACCACGCGCCGGCCGTGCGAAACTTCGTCACCATATCGATGTACCGGCGGCGGCCCATGTTCCGCGGGCACGCGACGACGCCCCAGTCCGACGTGCCGATCGATCGGCCCCCGGCGGCGCGAACGGCCGACAGTGCCACTTGCGTCTGGTCATCGCATTGCTTCAAGAGCGACGTGGAGAGTACTTCTCGAAATTCGAGTGCAAGCGCTTCGCGGAGGTGCGGGAATTCCGCCGTCGGCACCCGGACCACGGCCGTGGCCAGAATGCGGGCCGACACGCCCGGGGCGAGCGACACGAGAGAGGAACTCACGCCGCTGTTCTACGGCGCGGCCCCGGTCGGTAGAATGTCGCCATCGCGGAGGGAACATGGGCCTGTTCCGCCGAACCATCGAGCCGCCGGAGAACCGAGACCTCACGCGCCAGGAGGCCTTCGCCGGCATTCTGTTGGCTGCCTGCGCTTGCGACGGGCACATCACCCAGGAAGAAGTGCAGGGGCTGTTCACGACCACCGAACGAATGCGGATGTTCGAGAACGTCTCGCCGACGCGGTGGAACCAGTTCACGGCTGGCCTGTTGCGGCTTTTGCGGAACGAAGGCCCGCTCAAGCTCGTCGAACGATGCGCCGAAGCCGTGCCGGACAACCTCCGTCAAACCGCTTTCGCCAATGCCTGTGATTTGGTTCTGGCGGACGGCGTGGTCGAAGCCGAGGAGCGAACGTTTCTCGATCACTTGCGCAAATCGTTGCGTCTCGACGGCGACACGGCTTTGAACATCGTGGAAGTGATGATTATCAAGAACAAGGGTTAGCCGACTGAATGGCATCGCGGGTCATGGACTGACTCCAAGATGAAACGGCGAACCGGCTGCGTAAGCTGCCGGGTCCCGTGTCTGCGGCGAAAGTGAAATATGGCGTGGTTTGTAGGCCAAATCGCATCATCCTGGTCGCTAAGGGACCCGGCAGCTTACGCAGCCGGTTCGCCGTTTCTCGTTGGAGTCAGCCCAAAATCCCGCTCAGATTTTTTGAAATGCACACTCAGTTCAATGCCAACTTCCTGGAGCCAACACATGTCAATTCGTCAATTCGCTACGCTCGTTGTCCTTTTGGCCTCCCCGGCATTGGCGGCCGATGGGCCGATCGACGGCACGTGGTCCGTCGTTTCAATAACGAAGAACGGCAAGGCGGATGAAGCCTGGGCCGCGGCCACTCGCGAACATGCCGGCGAGAAGTATTCCATGTCCAAGGCGGGCGGCAAGTCCGTGAGCGGGACGATGAAGCTCGACGCGGCCAAGAAGACCATCGACCTCATGCCGGGCGACGGCCAATACAAGGGCAAGACCCTCGCGGGCATCTACGAACTCGATGGCGAGACGCTGACGATTTGTTTCGCAGAGCCGGGCAAAGAACGGCCGGCGAAGATCGCGAACGGCGACGGGATCACGGTCGCGATCTACAAGAAGAAGTGAGCTGCCCATGCCCCGCACGCTCGCCTTCGGCGATATTCACGGTTGTCTGATGGCCTTCGATACGCTCCTCGGGTTCGTCCAGCCAACTCCCGAGGATCAACTTATATTCCTGGGCGACTACGTCGATCGCGGGCCCGATTCCAAGGGCGTGGTCAATCGATTGATCGAATTGCATCGCACCGGGCGTGCGATTTGTTTGCGCGGCAATCACGAAGTGATGATGCACGCCGCCAGCCAGGGCTTTGACGACTTGAAATATTGGTTGCACTTTGGCGGCATGGATACGCTCGAATCGTACGGCAGCATGCTCGGCGACGTGCCATTCGAACATTGGTATTTCATCGAACGAAAACTGATCAATTTCCACGAAACGGATTCGCACGTCTATGTGCACGCGAACCTGTGTGCCACCGTGCCGATCGCCGAACAATCGAACGATTGGCTGCACTGGCAATTGCTCACACCGTTGACGCACGCGCCGCACATCAGTGGCAAGACAATGATTTGCGGTCACAGCCAACAAGTGAGCGGCCGTCCGATGCAACTCGAACGGGCCGTCTGTATCGATACGTGGGTTTATGGGGACGGTTGGCTGACGTGCCTGGACGTGGACTCGGGCGAGTACTGGCAGGCGAATGAATTCGGTCAGACGCGAATGAGCACGCTCGCGGCCGACCGAATATGATTCAAACTGCTGTCGCTTCTTCAACATTCATGACCGCGTCGATCAATTCGCTGGGCTCGACGGGCTTGACGAAGTGGCGAATCACGCCGACGTTGTGCGTTCGATGGAACGCGTCCGCGTGCCAGTAGGCCGTCAGGGCGATGTAGCGCGTCGGATGGTCGGGCTGTTGTTCGCGGAGCTTGGCGATCAATTCATCGCCATCCATTCCCGGCATGTTCAGGTCGACGATGCAGACATCGGGCTGAAATTCGGCGGCCATCGCGAGAGCGCAGGGCCCGTCGAAGCAGACGCGCACTTCGCAACCGTGCAGTTCGAGCAATTGCCCGGTCGTCCGGGCCGAGTCTTTGTTGTCGTCGACACACAGGACTCGAATTGGGCCGTCCATGTGCTTCTCCTTTGGAATGAGTATGAACGATTTGGAGATGAGCAACCGGCGTGCCGAGAACAATTCAGTCGCGCTGCGCGAGTTCGTGGCTTCCGGGTCGATAGCATACCGGGACGCCTCTCATGGATGCCTTTGGAACGATTCCGCCAATGACGCCGGACGCCTTGACGCCGCTCCGCTTCGAGCCCATTTTCAAGCCCGCTCTGTGGGGCGGCGCTCGACTTCGCCCCCTGTTCGGCAAGGCGACCACGGACGAGCCGATCGGTGAAGCGTGGGTGCTGTCCGATGTTCCCGGGAGCGAGAGCGTCGTCGCCGATGGTCCACACGCGGGGACACCACTTCGACAACTGGTGAGCCAGTTTCCGAGTCAATTGCTTGGTTTGGAGTCGGCAACGCGGTTCCCGTTGCTTTTGAAATTCATCCACGCCCGTCAGCCGTTGTCGATTCAAGTTCATCCGACGGACGAACTGGCCCGCCAATTTGAAGGGCCGGCCGCCGTCGGCAAGACGGAAGCCTGGATCGTCATGGAGGCCGACCCCGGCGCTCGCGTGTATGTCGGGCTCGAACCGGGGACCACGGCCGACAAGATGCGTCGAGCGTTGACGCGCGGCGACGTGGAACATCTGC
>JANLUE010000226.1:0-7906 GCA_031363325.1 Gemmataceae bacterium | reverse complement strand
TAAATACTGCACGGCGTTCGTGGACATGGCGAAGAAACTGCACGACACCCGCAAGTGAGTGGGAATCGGCACTCGAACGCCCCCGGACTTTGCGGGGGCGTTCGAGTGTGCTGTTATCATTTCGGCGGTAGCGCCAGGGCCAACGCCGTCGTCGCCCAACCGCTGGCGGCGGACGAAATGAACTGATCCGTCCCGTGCGGGAAGCCGCTCTCGTAGTACGGCTGGAAGGGATTGCTCCGCGACTTCACGTACCACGAACCGTCGGCTCGTTGGGTCCGCAACAGGAACCACAGCCCCCGTTGATAGCTCGCATCAGAAGTGTCCAGCCCGCCGGCCCGGTGCAGGGCGAAGAGCGCGCTGCCCGTCGCATAGGCGTCGCCGACCAGGTCCTTCGTCTGGCTCCACGATCCATCGGGCCGTTGCGTTTTCGCCAGCTCGGCCGACGCGGTGACAATTCCTTTGTCGTCGCCAAGCTCCTTCAGCGCGAGCAAGCGAAAGACGCGATCCTCGGTGTCCTTCGGTTCCGCCTTAGCGAGCCAGGCCCGAACGGCCTCGACCCGTTTGGCGATCGCCTCTTTCTGGTCGGGCCCGCCGAACACGCGCAAGCCACGCATCGAGAGGTAGTTCGTCGTGAAGCTACTCGCCTCGGACGGCGGGCGGTTCGACCCGGAGTGCCAGTGCCCCTTGTCGGCCTGATACTTCAGCAAATACTCGACGACCGCGTTCGACACTTCGTCCGCTTTGTGGCCACCGAGTTCGAGCGTGAAGAGCGCGTACGACGCCGTGTCCGCCTGCCCACCAGTCCCTTCGCCCTTTTTGTACTTCGATTTGTTCTGGCCCAGAAAATCGGCGACGAACTCGGTCTGTTCCTTGATCTCGCCGTCGTTCACTTTCAGCCCCCGATCCTTGGCGGTTCGCAAGGCGAGCAAGGGCATCGCCTGATTGTGGCAGGCGAAGCACGTTTGCTTCTCGACGTGCCCCTGGGCGGCCTTGGTGAGCAGGGGCAAGGCGCGCTCGGCGGCCGCGCGCACATGGCCGGGCGTGGGCAGTGAAGCGAGGATTGAGAGCAGGTATGCGAATGGCGGCATGGATGGCCTCTGGGATGGTGAGATGATTACCATTCATGGTGATGGTCAAGTCGAACAAGAGTCCGAGCGCGAGCCTCATCGGGGCTGGGAGCAACCGACACACGAACGGGCACCGACCTCGGACGAAAGCCGAACGCGATTGCGCATGCGGTTTGGCCCGGACGGAGTGACCAATTGGGAGTGGTACAACGACAGGCGCGAAAATGTCCGAATCTCCCGAGTTCGTAGGTTCATGGCCGAAATCGCCTCGCAATCATTGGCTTTAGAATCGTTCGTTTACTTCCTCGTCAACAGATACGCCACCAGGTCTCGCGCTTCCTGATCCGTCAGCGCGTCGAACAGGCCTTCGGGCATGATTGACGATTTCGAGGCGGTCGCGTCGACCAATTCGCGGGCCTCCACTTTGAAGCGATCCCCCCTTTCGTCGATGTAGTGCGATTCGTCCAGGTACGTGTGAACCAACAACCCGGTGCGGACGCGGCCGTCGCGGGTCTCGATGCGCCAGGCCTGGAAGTGCGGGGCGACGACGGTCGACGGTTGCAGGATCGATTCGGCGATCCAGCGTTTCTCGGTGCGGCCGATCAGGCTCAGGTCGGGGCCGATGTTCGCGCCGCGCCCGTCGACGCGATGACAACGGGCGCACGTGACCAGCTTGGGGTGTTCGAACACGCGTCGGCCGGCCTCCGGGTCGGCGGGACCATCGAGCAATTTCAGCCACGCTTCGATGTCGGGGGCGGGGGGTCGATTCGCGAAGAACGGCTTGCCGAGCACACGATCGACGAGCGCAGCTTTGTCCGGCCGATCCTTGGCGAGCGCGGCCAACGCACTCGCTTGATCCGGCGAAAGTTTCGCCTGCGTGAGCGCGCGAATGGCTTCGGGCCCGACGTTCGCATCGGCCTGACCGGCGAGTTCAATCAAGAAAGGTACGTCGGCCGGGCCGAAGGCGGCGAGCGTGTTGATCGCTTGAGCACGCACGCCGGCCGGTTGTTTGGTGTCCGAGGCAATGGCCCGAACGGCGCTCGTCGCCTTGGCGTCGCCGCGATCTTTCAGGGCACGCAACGCTTCGATGCGGAACGCCGGGTCGGGCTGCGCGAGCAACTCGACGAGATGGTCGGTGTGCAACTTCGCGTGCCCGGCCGGAACGACCTTCAGCGCCATAAGTCGACTGGCGGCCGGGGCGCTCTTGTCGATGAGCCGCTCGACGAAGTAACTGGCGAGCGCATCGTCGCTCACGGGTTTGCCGTCGAGGCGGGCGGTGGCCGTCGCCAGGCCGAAGAAGGCCCGGGGGTCGAGGCCGGGGCTCCGCATCATCTCGGACAGGATTGGCCGAAACGTCGTGAGTTTCTCGTCCGAGATCCACTTGATCGCGAGGAAGCGAACGTCGGGATCGGGGTCGGCCAGGAACTCGGTGACGAGACGCGTGCCCGCCGGCTCGCCGGACGCCCGCCACGCGAGCAGCAGGCCGATGCGTTGTTGAGCCGTCGTGAGCGCCCGTCGATCGACGCGGCCCAACAACGTCGGCTCGGCGGCGAGTCGACGAACGGCCGCGTGTCGCAAGAACGGGTCGCTATCCGCGAGCAACTTCACGAGTCGCGGAACGGCCTCGTCGCCCTTCAAACCGGCGATCGCTTCGAAGCGAACGGACCCGTCGGTGTCATCGACGTTGGCCGTCGTGTCGCCGCCGCGTGCGGCGATCGCCCGGACGGCCATCGCGCGAATGCCGGCTTCGCGCTCGGTCGATGCGATCGCGGCGAGATCGACTTTTTCATCGTTGATCGCGATGAGTGCATCGAGCGCGGCCGCCCGAACGCGAACGCTCGCGGACGCGAGTTCCTTCCGCAGGGCGACTCGACCTTCCTCGTCCTTGGCGAGCGTTCGGGCGGCCGCATCGCGCGTGGGCCGATCGGCGCTCGCCAGCGCTCGCCGCGGATCGGCGGGACGAGCAGGCGGCTTCGCGTCCTTCCAGCGCACGTGCCAAACCGCTCCCTTGCCGTGCAATTCGTAGCTCTTCGACACCCAGTCGGTCACGAACAAAGAACCATCGGGCGCGACCGTGAGGCCCGATGGGCGAAACTCCTGGCCGCCCTGGATGAACGGTTTTCGCGTGGCGACGATGCTCGCGCCGTTCGCTTTCGGCACATAGTGCTCGACGCGATGGTCCGCCCACGCCGGCACGAGCAAATGGCCGCGATACTCGGCGGGCAGGCCGTCGGACTCGTAGCTGATGACCTCGCACGGTGACTCGCCCGTCCCGGCGGCGTACGGCAACGTGCCCGGAAGTTCGCCGTTCCAGGCCTGGAACGGATGTCGCCCCGAGCGGCCGTAGCGGAACTGGAAGCCGTAGTCGCCATGTTCAACGACCTGAACGAGCCGACAGGGGGGCGACGAATCGGGGTCGTTATCGACGACGAACATTCGGCCGAAGATATCGCGGCACGACCCGAACGGGTTCCAGAAGCCGGTGGCGACTCGACGCAGGTTCTTGCCGTCGGCCGTGCACCAGAAAACGTTGCCCCCTTCGCCACCACCCAGCAGAGTCTTGCCATCGGCACCGATCAACTTGTAATCGGCCCCCAGGTTCTCGCCCATGCCGAAGAATAAATCACCTTTGGCGTCGAATGTTAGGCCACTGAGTCCGTTGTGCGGATAGTTGCCCGCCGTCTCGAGGAAGGCGATCCGCGTTTTCTCGTCGGCCGTGCCGGTGCCTTTGGTGTCGCGCAGGCGAAGAATCTCATTCCGCGTGGCGACGTAAACGGACCCGTCCGGGTGGGCGGCCACGTCCATCGTGGACGACGTGCCTTCGAAGTACGTCGTGAACTTGTCGGCCCGGCCATCGCCGTTCGTGTCCTCGAGGATGCGGATTCGATCGAACTTTGGGCCGACGTAGTTCGCGGGTCGAAAGTGGGTGTGGCTCTCGACGACGAGCAGGCGACCCTTCGCGTCGAAGTCGCACGCGACCGGATGCACGATGTCCGGCGCGGCCGCGAACAATTCGACCACGAGCCGCGGATCGGCCGAGACGGGGACTTCGGCCGGCTTGGCCGGCGGAGCCTTGCGATCCTGCGCGACGCCGGCGAACGAGCCCACGAGAATCGCGAAGCCCACCGTTAGGCAACCGCGCCGAATGGTCGTTGTCATGCGTCGGTTCTCGGGACGATTGATTGAACGGATCGAGGCTTACGCCGCCCGCCAAATAACTACTTTACCGGCGCAGGCACCTTCTTGTTGGTGGACTTCGGTTTTGGCGTGCGCCGGGAATCTTGAGTTCGAGGGCCTTCGTCATTTTTTCGCGTAGTTCCATTGTCCTTTTCCGACCCTCAACGACGTGTTTTCTGTCTCGCCTCGGTCAACGGCTCGTCATCTGGCTGGCGAAGGTGTTTTCTTGGTGGCCTTCCGTTTCGTTGCGATTCGCTTCTTGCGTGGCTTGTACGCGGAGGCGAACTTGAATTCCAACGGCGTGAAGGGTGAGATTAGCATCACACGTCGAAACTCCGACTTGGTCAATCCCCCCGGCGATTCGAAGGCTTTGTCGATCATCTCTTGACGCGCGAGCGACGAATGATTTCGAAAAAGTTCGGATACCGCGAATCCAAAGATACCATCGTTGTCCCACACGGTGACTTCAGCACCCGGGAAAGATGCCTCGAGCGTTCGCTTCACCTTGTTGAGTAATTCCATTGTCCAGCTCTGGTCTGCGCGCACACTGAAACACGTCACTTTTGAGCGCGCGTAGCCCTATTCGAGGTTTTCGGCTTGGAAGCCCGCTTTTTTTTCAATGGCCGAAACGCGGACACGACTTTGAATTCGCTTGGCGTGAGTGCCGAAATGAACATAACTCGGCGAATTTCGATCTTGGACAGTTTCTCGCTGCTCGCGGCCAGCGCGTTGTCGATCATCTCCTGTCGGTCGAGGGATGACTTGTCGATGAATGAACTCGAAATGGCGTAGCCGAAGAGGCCATCGTTTTCCCAAAGCGACAGTTCGACGCCGGGAAACTTGAGTTCGAGAGCCTTCGTCACTTTTTCGCGTAGGTCCATTGTCCCGTTCCGTAGCTGACAACCGTCGTCGCCGCATCCAATAAAGTCAATGCGGCACCTTTCAGGGGATTATCGCTTCGACGAGTCCGAGGGAGAAGCCCACCCCGCTTCAAATGAGAGAGCAGGCGGGACTCGGACGCGAAGCGATAGTTATTGTGCCAGAAGCGGTGAGTGATCGAAATCGCCGCGCGGATACTTCGGCCGACATTCGACAACTCTTCGAATTCCGCGCCGGCTCGCTCCATCCCCTTCTGACAACTCTGTACGAGCCGGCTCGACTGCAGCAATTGCGTTAGATCGTGCCGGCCCTCGAACTCGCGGCTCACGAGGCTCTGGTAGGCCCGCAACATACACTCGACGGCCAGGCCCGAACAGTACATCGAGAGCGCGAAGTTGCCGTCCGTGAGCACCTCCTTGGCCTGTCGGAGGCGCTCGGCCGAGGCCGCGAAGTAGTGCTCGCCGCGAAAGTCCATGGACCCCCGACCCAGGCCACGTGCTCTCCAACCTCACTCCATCATATCGCACGGATGACGCATCGGTGGGGAACCGGAGTCCGCTGAGCGGACGAAATTTTCCATCCCCCCGAGACAGATTCCCCGCCCCATCCGCATACTCTCTCTACCCAGTCGCCGCCCAGGGAGTCGACCGTGGCCGCCGAATTGTTCTTGCCCGACGAACGGACCATTCGCCTGTTCCTGCTCGGTCGCCTCGCCGGCGCCGAGTTCGACCGCGTTCAGCAGTACCTCGAAGCGCGGCCCGACGTCGCCGATACGTTGCACGCCCTGGCCGGCGAAGACACGTTCACGTCCGCGCTCCGCGACGCGCCCGATGGGCCCGTGTCGGCCGAGATCAGCGCGATCATGAAGAGCCTGGAACGGATGCTCAACACGGACGGCGACGCCACGACGCCCGCGACGGCCGGGGAAGAATCTCGGCCAAGCCCCCGGCAGATTGGCGAGGACACCGAGGACGCGCTTTCGTTCCTGGCACCGGCCCAGAGCGTCGGCGAACTCGGTCGCCTCGGGGGGTATCGCATTCTCAAGGTGCTCGGCCAGGGTGGGATGGGCATGGTCCTCGATGGCGAGGACACTCGCCTCGGTCGACACGTCGCCATCAAGGTGATGCGGCCGCGCGTGGCCAACAATCCGAACGCGGTCAAGCGTTTCATCTTCGAAGCCCAGGCGGCCGCCCGCGTCGAACACGATCACGTCGTGCCGATTTTCCAGGTCGGTGAAGACAACGGCGTTCCATTCATGGTGATGCCGTTTCTCCGCGGCGAATCGCTCGACGCCAAGGCGAAGCGCGAAGGTCGATTGCCAATCCCCGAAGTCTTGCGGATCGGTCGCGAGACGGCGGAAGGCCTGGCCGCCGCCCACGATCAGGGGCTCGTTCATCGCGACATCAAGCCGGCCAATCTTTGGCTCGAAGCGCCGAAGGGGCGGGTCAAGATTCTGGACTTTGGTCTCGCCCGCGTCGGCGGCGACGAGACACATCTGACCCAGAGTGGCGCGATCATCGGCACGCCGGCCTACATGTCGCCGGAGCAAGGGCGCGGCAAGGCCGTCGATGGTAGAACCGATCTGTTCAGCCTCGGCGCGGTTCTTTATCGACTCGTGACGGGTCGGCAGCCGTTCCAGGGTACCGACACGATGTCGATGCTCATGGCCTTGGCGACCGACGCGCCCGACGACCCGCGCACGATCAATCCGGCGATACCGCCCTACCTGGCCGCCGCGATCTTGCAGATGTTGGAGAAGGACCCGGCGAAGCGACCACAGTCCGCGCGCGACGCGGCCCTGCTATTGACCCCTCCGCCCGAAGTTGAAGCGTTGCCGGGCGCGGTGCCGGCCGTTCAACACCACGCGGAGTTCGACTTCGATGCCGAGGCCCCGACGCAATCCGAAGCGGTCGCGACGCCGATCGTTCCGCCGGCGCGAGCCAAGGCGGAACGTCCGAAGCCGGCACCGGCTCCGAAGAAGCCGGTCGCCGCGCCGAAGTCGAAGCAACGTTTGCCGGCCGCCAAATCGAAGGTCGTGCCGCGCGTGCAGGGACCGCGCTCGAAGCGTGGCCTGTGGCTCGGGATCGCGGCGGCCGTGTTGTTGCTCGGTTCGTTCGCGGCCTACAAGCTCGTGTTCGAAACGAAAGACGGCACATTGGTGGTCGAGATCGCCGACGCGGCCACGGAGACTCGCTTCAAGAACGGCGAACTGCAGGTGATGGGCTCGGACGGCAAGGTGAAGTACACGCTCAAGCCAAGCGCCGCGAACAAGTCGGCCATCGCGCCCGGCGATTACAAGGTCACGGTCGTCGGGGCCGATGGGCTCGCGCTCGATACCGATTCATTCACGATGAAGTCGGGCGGCCAGGTCACGTTACGAGTGACGGCCGTTGCTCCGGCCGGGACGGCCAAGGTCGATCCGCCGCGCAAGAAAACTCCGACGAATGTCGCCACCGATGCCGAATGGCTCGTGCATCGCAATCTGGCCGAGTGGGTGTTAAAGCAACCCGGCGGATCGATCGACACGAACGTGTGGCCCGATCCGATTCGTTCGGCGACCAACCTGCCGTCCAAGCCGTATCGGGTCATTGGCGTCACACTGAACGGACCACAACTTCCGATCGCGGAATTGGTGGAGCAACTCCGCAAGGTGGAGTCGATCGAATACCTCATGGTCCTCAATGAAGTGACGGACGCCGACATCAATCGGTTGGCGGGTTCGACGGCCCTGGCCAATGGATTGCGAACGCTGCACCTCGAAGGCAAGGTGACGGACGCCGGCC
>JANLUE010000662.1:0-3301 GCA_031363325.1 Gemmataceae bacterium | reverse complement strand
GATCCTGGACGCGATCGGCGATGGCCAGCCGGCGGCCGCCTTCGCGATCCTGGAAGAACTCTTCACGGCGGGCGAGGCGTGCCTGCGGGTACTTGGCGCGGTCGGCTCCCGGCTACGACTAATGGCCCGCGTGAATCGCCTCGTCGCCCAGGGCGTGCCGTTTGAGGAAGCGATGACGAGGGCCAACGTGACCACCTGGCCAAAGATCCGCGATGGCGTTCGCAAACAGATGCGCCATCTCGGCCGAGCCCGACTCGACAAACTCTACGACTGGCTGCTCGAACTCGACAGCGGCCTGAAGGGCGGCAACCCGTTGCCGGACCAAGCCCAGTTGGAGCGACTCATCGTTCGACTGGCGCGGCCGATCGCGGCGAAGCGTTAGCCACCTCGAACGAAAATACTCGCCTGTTCGCCGGCACCGACGATCATTTTTCGCGATCGCTCTGCCGTTTTGCCGCCTTCAGTCCAGCTGAACTTCACATCGAACGAGTAGAGTTGGCCATCTTGAAGCGGTGGCGATTCGAGGATCAACGGCCGGGCGGCGGCGTCCACTTCGCGCCCCGCCAGCCAGACTTTCGCGTTCGCCGGCAGGGTCAGCGCGAGTCGCGCCCGAATCTCAACGGGCTTCGGTGGCGGCAACGTGCCGCTCGGAGTCTGAATGAAATTGTTGATCACAACCGGGGCCGGATCATAGCTCCAGGTCGGCCAGCCGAAATCGTAGCCCCCGTAGAACGCGCCGACCGGGAACCGAAGGTTCGGCGCTCGCAGGGATGGCGTGTTCGGTCGAGCCGTCCCGACGGCCGAGACGGGCAGTTGTGGCGGCAAGATGATTCCGGCCGGCTGCCACGTCGGGCGCGGCCGAGTTGGCGCTGGAGCTTGGCCGTGCGCCAGCGTGGCGAACGCGAGCGGGCCAACCAGGATCATCCAGATGCGCATCGCGAAACGGTCCAATCGTCAGTTCTCGCTGAAGTCGAACTTCTGGGCCTCGCGGTTCAGCGGGTCCGCGAGGAACTTGGCGTGACAGGTCGGGCACAGGTCGTAACGCATTTTCTTGTAGGCTGGGGCCGGCTCCAGTTCGTCGTCCACGGCCTCGCGGAGCAACTCGCCCATCTCTTCCAGGTGATCGTCGCCGAAATCCTCGTCCGTCAATTCACCGGGATCGTGGGCCGCGAACATCTCCATGTGCAGGACGTAGCGCCCGTTCCTGGTGTCCGTCAAATCCTTCCCGCAATAATCGCAGGAGAAATGCAGCATGTCCGCTTCCTTCGAGTCAGACGGGGCGGGCGTTGTGGGCGTATTTGAGCGTCGAGAGCGCGGGCGAATCGACCGATACCACAAATCCTACCCTTCATGGGTCGCAGGTTTGCGCGACCCTGTCAAGTTGAATCTTCGGCGAATTTTGCCCCATCGGCCTCACTCGCGCGACCGCTTGAACCGAATCAGGCACCCACGCGCGACCGTTTCCGGCGCGGTTGGCGCTTCGCCCTTGAGCAACGCCGCGACCGCCGAGTCCAGGTACTTGTCTTTCACGTCCGCCTCCTTGGTTCGATCGTCGAACGCCCCCATGTAGGCGACCTTCCGGGCCTTGTCGAGCACGAAGAACTCCGGCGTGTACGTGGCCCCGTACTGGCGCGCGGACATTTGCGTTTCGTCGTAAAGGTATGGGAACGAAAACTTCTTTTGCGTGGCCCGCCTCTTCATCGCGTCAAGCCGATCGTCCGGGATCGTGTTCACGTTGATCGCGACCAGGGCCACGCGCTCGGCGTGCTTCTTGGCGAACGCGATGATGCGATCCTCGTACTCCTCGGAACACGCGCAGCTATTGCACGTGAACACGACAACCAGCAGTTCCTTGGCCGCGAAATCGGCGAGTGAATGCTTCTTGTCGTCGGTCCCCGGCAGGTCTTTCCAGGTCGGGGCCGCGTCGCCAATCGATAGCTTCTTGTTGAACTCGCCCGCCCCGGCGAGGGTCGGGACCAAGGCGAACAGACACGCCCACCGCATGACGACTTCTCCAGGGTGAACAGTTTATCGTGGGGATTGCGCGGCAAGTGTCCAGCGATCGGCTTCAACGGCGACTCGGTGACGCGGTCGCGAAACGGCCCGGAATTGCTCAACCGACATGGTGCCCGTGGCCGATTGCCCCGATAATCCCAACTGCGCTCATGGAAAGGTGCGATGGCCAGGACACCCGTCGTCAGTGCGATGCCCGAGGAGGAGCGCCAGTGCGATGCGGCGCTTCGGCCGAAGTACTTGCGCGAAGTGATCGGTCAAACCGAGGTTGCTCGGCGCTTGGCGATCGCCGTCAATGCCGCCAAGAAGCTGAAGGAACCCCTGGGCCACATTTTGTTCGATGGCCCGCCGGGTCTCGGCAAGACGACGTTCGCGACCGTGTTGCCGAACGAACTCGGTACGTCGATTCAGATGACGAGCGGGCCCGCGCTTTCCAAGCCGGCCGACATGTTGCCCTTCCTGACCAACCTGGAGGAAGGGTCGATCCTGTTCATCGACGAAATTCACCGAATGCCCCGGGTCGTCGAGGAGTTCATCTACCCGGCGATGGAGGACTTCCGGATCGACATTGTGCTTGGCGAGGGGCTGAACGCCCGCACGATTTCGATGAACTTGAAGCGGTTCACCTTGATCGGCGCGACGACCCGGAGCGGCATGTTGTCCGGGCCGATGCGCGATCGGTTCAAGATGAACGAACACCTCGAGTTTTACTCGGTGGATGAATTGGCGCAGATCATCCGCGTGAACGCGAAGAAATTGAACGTGGTGATCAGCGACGAAGCGGCGGCCGAGTTGGCCGGCCGATGCCGGGGGACGCCGCGAATCGCGAACAAGCGACTCCTGTGGGTGCGGAGCTACGCCGTCAGCGAATCGGACGGGGCGATCACGATCGAGATCGCGAAGGCGGCCCTCGAAATGTCCAACGTCGATCGCGAGGGCCTCGACAAGCAGGACCGCAAGTACATGGAAACATTGATCGACGTGTTTGCCGGCGGCCCAACGGGTGTCGAGGCGATCGCCGCGACGATGAACGTGCCAAGCGACACCTTGAGCGACGAAGTCGAGCCGTTCCTGCTCCGCGAGCAGTTCGTGATCCGCACGCCACGTGGGCGCATGGCGACGCCCCGGGCGTTCAAACATCTTGGGCGCGGCGTGCCACCGCGAGCCGATCCGGAGGCGGCGCCGGGGTTGTTCGACTAATTCCGCCGCATCGCCATGTATACTTTGGTATTGTGACGGTCCCGCCGTTTCAGGAGTTCCTCATGCCTTGCAGAGCCCTTTACGCGAC
>JANLUE010000661.1:0-4689 GCA_031363325.1 Gemmataceae bacterium | reverse complement strand
GTTACCGTACCCATAGCCTCGTCCGTACCCGCCGCCATAGTATCCACCGCCGTTTCCAACGCCGACCGTGATCCGACCGCGATCGCCGACTCGGGTCGAATAGGAGCCGCCGAAGAATTGGGCCTTCGCGGATTCCGCAGTGACGAGCAGGAGGGCCAGGGCCGCCAGGCCGAAGAAAGTGCGTTTCATAGTTGCCTCATCGTGGTGTGGAGCGGGCAGTTTGGGCCGGCCGCCCTTCGGCAGCCGACACGATGAAGCAACGTCGCAAATCCCGCGCCTTGCGCGCTCAGGCCAGAACCTCCGGGATCACCTGGCCGTGAACGTCGGTTAGGCGACGGTCGGTGCCGTTGTGTCGGACTGTTAGGCGTTCGTGGTCGATGCCGAGCAAATGCAACACGGTCGCGTGGAAATCGTGGACATCGTTCCCCTTCTTCACGCGCCACGACCATTCGTCGCTCGAGCCGTGCGCGACCCCGGGCTTCACGCCGGCCCCGGCCAGCCACTGGACGGAGGTGCCGCCATTGTGATCGCGGCCGTCCGGCCCCTGACTGAACGGATGTCGGCCAAACTCCGTGTTCCACAGCACGAGCGTGTCGTCAGTGAGGCCGCGTGCCCGGAGATCGGCGAGCAAGGCGGCGATCGGTCGATCGGTGGACGCGGCGATGGCCGGTAGCTCGGCGCGGATGTTGGTGTGGTTGTCCCAGTTCTTGGTCGGCCCGCCCGCGCCGCTCCAAACTTGTACGAACCGCACGCCGCGTTCGATCAAGCGCCGGGCCGTTAGGCACTGTCGGCCGAAGGTGTCCGTGACTGGGTCGCCAACGCCGTAACGCTGTTTGACGGCCACGCTCTCGCGGCTCAGATCGAGGGCCTCCGGAGCGGCCAATTGCATCCGGGCGGCCAACTCGTATGCGGAAATTCGCGCATTGAGCCGCGTGTCCCCCGGGTGCCGATTGGAATGATCGCGGTTCATTGCTTCCAAAACGGATCGGCCGGCCGCCTCGCTGGTCGCGGAAATGTGCTTCGCGTCGGCCGGTGGATGAAGGTCGGCGATGGGGATCGGAGCAGTCGAATGGATGATCGTGCCCTGATGCTGAACGGGAAGGAAACCGCTCGCGAAATTGCCTTGCGCGTTGTACGGCAGGCCACGCGGATCCGGCAGCACGACGAACGTCGGCAGGTTGTCGGTGATGCGCCCGAGCCCGTACGACGCCCAGGCTCCCAGGCACGGGAAGCCCGGCAGGATGAAGCCCGTGTTCATCAAATAGCTGGCCGGCCCATGCACGTTCGTCTTCGACTTGACGGCCATCAGGAAGGCCAGGTCGTCCACGTGCTTGGCGAGCTGTGGAAAGACGGAACTCACCCAGCGGCCGGTCGCGCCATGCTGCTGGAACGCGAACGGCGACTTCATGACGTTGCCGGGCACCGAGGTCACCGCTTCGACTTTGACCCCCGAGCCGGGGTCGAATTTTTGCCCGTGGCGTTTTTCAAGTTCGGGCTTGTAGTCGAACGTGTCCATCTGGCTGACGCCGCCATTCATGAACAATTGAATGACGCGGCGCGCCTTGGCCTTGTGATGGATGCCGCCGTTCAATTCGGGCGCGGCGCTGCCGTCCGACCCGAGCAGATGGGCCAGGGCCAACGAGCCGAAGCCGTAACCGGTCGAAGAAAGAAAGTTGCGGCGGTGGAGCACGGCTTCAAAGCCTCGAATAGGGCGCGATGCGGCGGTTCATTCCACAAACAGGAACTCGTTGCAATTGAACAGCAATCGACAGGCGTTCGGCAGGCCGTGCTTCGTCGCGAAGTCCGCCAGGCGATCGCGTTCGGCCGAGGTGGGCAAGCGTCCCAGGGTCAATTCGAATGCTCGCTCGACGCGGGCCTTCGCGTCCGGGTGTTCGCGCTCGAGTCGCGAGGCGAAGTGATCCGCGTAGCGGATCGTGAAGCGATCGTTCAGCAAGGCGAGGGCTTGCAACGGCGTCACACTGGCCGGGCGGACCGGCGTGAACTGCGAGGCGTCCGGGCAATCGAGGGCTTCGAGGAACGGGTCGGGCAACGTGCGGAACACGAAGCGATAGACGCTGCGGCGTCGGGCCGTCGCGCTATCGACGTCGAACTTCAGGTACTCGACCTTCGGCGTCACGTGGATGCCGGGGGACATCACGAAGTGCCGATCGGACGGGCCACCCATGCGATCGTCGAGCGTGCCACTCACGGCCAGGATCGCGTCGCGAACCGATTCGGCGTCGAGCCTCGATCGATTCATTCGCCACAGGTAGTGGTTGTCCGAATCGGTCGCGGCACATTCGGGTCGATGGTCCGAGACCTGGCGATAGGTCTCGCTGGTCACGATCAGTCGATGCAGGTCCTTGAGCGAGCCGCCGCCATCGCGAAAGCGCACGGCCAGCCAATCGAGCAACTCGGGATGCGTCGGAGGGGTGCCCATCTTGCCGAAGTCGTTCGGCGTCGCGGCGATACCCCGGCCGAAATGATAGTGCCAGACGCGATTGACGATCGACCGCCAAACGAGCCCGTTCGCCGGATCGGTCAACCATTTTGCCAGCGCCGCCCGGCGCTCGCCCTCGCCCTCGGTGGCCGTGTCGGTCAATTCGAACTTCGGGCCGATGACGCACGAGATGATCCCGGGGCCAACCGCGTCGCCCGGCTTGGTGACTTCGCCGCGGCGAAGCATGTGAACCGGTCGTGGCCCCTTGGGGGGATTGAACGAGCCGATTGCCGTGAACTCGTTCGTGCCAACGTAGACCTGCGCCGGCTTCGGCAACGCGGCCAGGTCGTCGTCGATCCGACCGAGCAGAACGTGCCGCGTCAGTTCCTTGACTTGTTCCGGCGTGCGCTTCGCCGTCGAAAGGATCGTCTGAATCGCGGGCGGAACGATCGCGATTCCGAGGCTCGGTTTCGGGTCGGCCGTCGCGCTCAGGCGGAGCCGGCCGATCAAGTGGCCGCCGCCGTGAACCTGGTCGTGGTCGACCGCGACCGACGACCCAGCCAGGATCGCGTCCTTCAATCGAAACACGGCCACGTGCGCTTTGCCGACGGCCGGGTAAATGCCCCAGGCGGTCGCGGGCAGGCCATCGATCGCCTTGGCGACATCCCAACCTTCCTGGTTGAAGTCGGCCACCGCGCCGGCGATGACTGCCGGCTGATCGCCGATTCGGACGCGAACTTCGGACAGGTGCAAGTTGCCGTTGTCCTGTCGACCCGGACCCATTTGCGGCAGCGAGGGATCGGTCAAGAGTTCGAGCCGCAACGCGGTAGTTGCCGTATCGGCCTTGAACGCCAACGTGTACGTGTCCTTGTCCGGCCGCGTGCCGGCGAAACGAAACGATCCGTCCGGCTGCGGTTCGACCTTCGACGACTTGGCCGTCGCGGTGATCGCGAGCGGCTTCCAGGTGTCGAGTCGCTGGGCGATCGCCTTCTCCCAGTCGGCGACGATTGCCCGTTCCGCGTTCGGATCGAATTTGCCCGCGAGAACTTCTACTTTGCGCTGGCCCAAGCTTTTGCGGGCCTTGGTGATGGCCGGGTCGGGATCGTAGGTGCGGTTCGCCCGTTCGATGCCCGCGAACACGGCCTGGAGCCCGTAGTATTCGCGTTGCGGGATCGGGTCGAACTTGTGGTCGTGGCAGCGGGCACAGTGAATCGACGTGCTCGCGAACGCCGTGAAGACGGTCGTCACGATGTCGTCGCGATCGATGTACTGGGCGGCCTTCTTGTCGATCGTGTCGTCGCGGATGTCCTTTTGCGAACTCTCGTCCCACGGGCCGGCGGCGAGGAGCCCGAGCGCCGCGATCGCTCCCGGGTCGTTCGGGTACAACACGTCGCCCGCGACCTGTTCGCGGACGAACCGTGCGTACGGCGTGTCCGCGTTTAGAGCCCGAATCAGGTAGTCGCGGTACGGCCAGGCGTGTTCGCGAACCGCGTCCTGATCGTGCCCGTGCGTCTCGGCGAAGTGCGCGATGTCCAGCCAGTGCCGGGCCCAGCGTTCGCCATAGCGAGGCGAGCCGAGCATGCGATCCACGAGGCGCTCGTACGCGTTGGGCGATTGGTCCGACTCGAAGGCGGCGATCTCGGCCGGCGTCGGCGGTAGGCCGTGCAAGTCGTAGCTCAGTCGGCGAATCAACGTGCGCCGATCGGCCAACGGGGAGGGGGTGAACTTTTTCTCGGCCAGTTTCGCCCGAATGAACGCATCAACGGGATGCGATGCGTTGTTGGGTACCGCCGGCGCGACGAGCGGCCGTAGCGACCAGTGCACGTCGGCCCGGATCGTTCCCGCCAACAGGAGTAGCGCCAGCGCGATTCGCATTACAGCCCCGGGATCGGGTCATATTCGGCCATCTGCTGAATCTCACGCGGCAGGCCGCGCACGACCCGGAGCTGGCCGACGTCGAAGAGCGTATTCATCACCGTGCCGAGCAGATGGCGAATTCGGATCGGATTCGAGTTCGGCTCGCCGCCGTCGCGGGACGAACGGCCGATCACCTGGCCCATCTTCCAGCCGCCGCCCGCCAGCATCAAGGGAGCGAGGTTCCCCCAGTGATCGCGACCGCCACCCTTGTTCAACTTCGGCGTGCGACCCATTTCGCCGCACACTACGAGGAGAACCTTCTCGGACAAGCCGCGAGCTTCAAGGTCTTCGAGGAAGGCCGACACCGCGTAGTCGAGCGGCAGGCCCATGTA
>JANLUE010000642.1:0-1937 GCA_031363325.1 Gemmataceae bacterium | reverse complement strand
CCCCCCCCGCCCCCCCGCGCCCCCCCCGCCCGTGGCCCCCGCGCTGTGGACTCGCACGATCGGGACGGGCGTCTGTTTGCTTCCGCACCCGTTCGACACGCCAGGACCGACGCCGACTCCGAACCGGTCGCGACCGCCCAGTCTCTGGGGGCGAGCTTCGCCGCGCTGGCCGGTACCGAGTGGCAAGTCGACGCGATCCCCGAAGCGATCCCGGTCGAGGAGCCGATCGAGGCACCGCCGACTCGACCCGTTCGTCCGCCGTTGGCGGAGGCCGTCAACGAGCCGACCGTCCCGCCGACGGCCCTCCAGATCGTCGAAGCTCTCCTGTTCGTCGGCGGCCTTCCAGTCACGCCAACTCAGGCGGGCGAAGCGATTCGCGGCTTGACCCCCGACCAGTTCCGCGAATTCGTCGACGCGTTGAACCGCGTTTATCGCGCGCAGAATCGGCCCTACGGCGTGGTGCCATCGGGCGAAGGCTATGTCTTGCGAGTGACGAGCCGCTACACGCCGCTCCGCGAGAAGTTGTACGGTGGCCCGCGCGAAGCCCGGCTGAATCAAACCGCCCTCGATGTGCTCTCGATGGTCGCCTATCGCCAGCCCGTGTCGAAGACGGAACTCGACGGTGTGCGTGGCTCGGAGTCGGGGGCGGTCCTTCGACAACTCGTGCGATTGGGACTGGTCGTCGCGACTCGGCCCGACGGCAGCGAGCCTCTTTTCGGCACGACCGAACGGTTCCTCGAAGTGTTTCGGCTGAAGAACCTCGACGATCTCCCCATCCTCGGCGAACCGAAACGGGTGTGATCGAGTTGATCGACCCGGTTTCCCATCGGACTCGGCACGGCGACATGTTCGCCACAGTGGTTCTCGAGCTGCAGGCCGAATGCACCACCGCATCGAAACCCGAAACCGATTGAGAATTGGAGTTCGCGGTCAATGCGAGCGACTCGTCCGAAATTAAACTTCTTTGCAGTTTTGGGACATTTGTGGACATTTTGGGACACCTCTGTCTGAAGTGAGTAGGGGTTCATCCGGGATCAGAGTCCACCCGAATTCGCTCGAATCTGGTTCGATTATGGCCACAGCTGGGCCGCGAACGAGTCGAAATGTCAGGTTTTTGCCATATCCGGGTTCATTTCCGACGGGCTGAAGTAGGACGCGGAGACGGGTCCGTTGAGTGGTGCCGGAGCCGTGTTTTTCCCGGTCTTTTGCGGGGAAACCCGCGTTTCGATGTTGGCCCGATCGTCCGAAATCGAAGCGGTCGCGCCTCGATTTGTAGCCATTCTTGAAAAACTGGAGTCGGCCGTTCGTGAAGTTTACAGCGTATGTTCCAGCGATCGCCCCGGCGCTCAACAGCGTCAGCCGACCGGTTCGATTGCATTTGGTGCGATTCGACATGGCGGCGACTCGGTGGGCGTGCGCAACTTGGAACACCAAAGGGATTACGCAGCACTTTCGTTGGCGGGACGATCGGGCGGTGCGGCACGTCGCGCCGCTTCAACGGTACACGACCCCCAAACTAGATTAATATACAAAAGAACACGTGTCAAGAAAAAATGGAAATCACATTTGAGCAATGCACTTCGCCGCGTTCCGGGCCGAGGCTTCACCCGCGTTCTGGCGAACGCGGCGACATAGTTTACTCGCCTCACTAAGTGGAAGAGGCGTTGCAGCTTCACCCGCGTTCTGGCGAACGCGGCGACAGGACTCAAAACTCGGGTTCTCGACGTGATCTGGGTTTAGGCAACAAAAGGCTCGCCAGACTACTGGAAATAGCGCCGAGTCGCGGTGACCCGAGGGGTTCACCACGTTAGAATTCAACTCCATTGTCGTGTGATCTTTGCGCCTCCGCGGAGAGAATAATGCGACGATCCATTCGTTGGGCACTGCCGCTGGTCGGTATCTTCTTGCTCGCGCTCGCCGGGCTCACGCCGCGCGGC
>JANLUE010000636.1:0-7687 GCA_031363325.1 Gemmataceae bacterium | reverse complement strand
TCATGGCAACATTGATCGGGTCGATGCACGTAGAGCGGGCCGCCGTGTTCTTTTTCGTAGTCGAGCACCGAGAGTTCGGGCCGAATGTACTCGACCGCGATGCTATAGCGTTCGAGGATGCGCTCGCGAAGCTCCAACGTCTCGGCGAATTGATAGCCCGTGTCCAAATTGATGACGCGAACTCCGGGTTCGATCTCGGCGAGCATGTGCAGGATGCAACAGCCTTCGGGCCCGAACGCGGTCGCCATCATGAGTTTGGGATGGTAACGTCGCACGGCCCAGGTCAAAATGTCCTGCGGCGTCGCGCCATCGAGTTCCCGATTGAAGTCGAGCATCTCGTCGTCCGACGGTCGCGGCGTATCCATACCTCTGGCATCTCCGAGCCGTTGATAGTATTGTTATCGGGATTCTAAGGTATCCCGACAAGGGAAAGCGGCGAATCCGTGCCCCTCCTCTATGCCGCGACCCTACTGATCGGCGCGGCCCTCTTGTTCGCGGTCCAGCCGATGACCGGGCGAATGCTCCTGCCGTTACTCGGCGGCTCGCCGGCCGTCTGGAACACCTGTCTCGTTTTCTTCCAAGGCATGTTGCTCCTGGGCTATCTGTACAGCCATTTAACAAGCCGTTGGCTCGGCCTCGGGCGGCAGTCGCTGTTGCACCTGGGGGTACTGACGCTCGCGTATCTGGCGCTCCCGATCGTCGTGCCAACCTCGGCCGCGTCCGACGATTGGCCGGCGCTGTCGCTCCTGCGCACTTTGCTCGTCGCGGTCGGTCTGCCGTTCTTCGTGGTGTCGACGACGAGCCCGCTCTTGCAGAATTGGTACGCGTCCACGCGGGCACGCGGCGCGGGCGATCCGTACTTCCTGTCGGTCGCGAGCAACTTCGGCAGCCTCGTCGCGCTGCTTGCCTACCCCATCCTGATCGAACCGCGGCTCACGCGCAGCGAGCAATCGGACTGGTGGCGGCTTGGATACCTCGGCTATGCGATACTCGTGGCGCTGTGCGCCCTCGCGGCCGGGGCGTTTGGCAAGAAGCGTGACAGCATCGAATCTACGGAGACGATCGATGCGCCGGCCGAATCGAAGCGAAGCCCGTGGCTTTGGCTCGCTCTGTCCTTCGTGCCGTCGAGCCTGTTGGTTGGAGTTACGAACTCGATCACGACCGATGTCGCGCCGATTCCGCTGCTCTGGGTCGTGCCGCTCGCGCTCTACCTGGTCACATTCATCGTGGCGTTCGCGCCGGGGGTGCGCTTGCCGCTCAGCCGGCTCGGCAAGGTGCTATGCGTTAGCGCGATCGCGCTCAGCTTGACGCTTCTCGCCGGCGCGACCGAGCCGCTCTGGCTCGTGTTGCCGATCCACCTGATCACGTTCTTCGCGGCGGCGCTCGTGTGTCACGGCCGACTCGCGGCCGAACGTCCGCCGGCGAATCGACTCACGGAATACTACCTGTGGATGTCGCTCGGCGGCGTGCTTGGCGGGGCGTTCAATGCCCTGCTCGCACCGATGTTGTTCCATCGGCTCGGCTTCGTCGAATACCCCCTGATGCTCATTGCCGCGTGTCTCTTGCGGCCGGTGGTCGTCGAACAATTGCGATTTCGCAGCGTGGATATCATTGGGCCGATCGTCCTGGGGTTGGTCGTGCTGGGAATCGTGATCTTCGGGCAAACGTCGCTGATTCGCGAGATCGCCAGGGCCGGGCACGAAGCGACTGGCTTACCCGCCGAGATGCTCAAGAGCGCCGTCGCGTTCGGCCTGCCGTTGATCGTCGCGTACTTCTTCGTCGAACGTCCGTTGCGGTTCGCGCTGGGGCTCGGGGCGATCTTCCTGGCCGGTTCGTTCGACGACGGCGCGCAAGGTCGCGTGCTTCGGCTCGAACGAAACTTTCTCGGCGTCGTGAAGATCACCGAGTCGCCGGACGGCCAATTGACACGCATGGTGCATGGCAATACCGTGCACGGCCAACAACGCAACACGCCTCGGCCCAAGTACATCGCCGCGTTCGTCCAGACGCTCGGCGCGACCAGCCCACTCAACGAACTCTCGATCGTCGCGGCGGCCGACGGCCGCTGGGACGATCGTCGCCGACCCTTGACCTACTACTATCCGACCGGGCCGGCCGGCGTCGCGTTCCGGTTCCTCGTCGATGGCTGGACCGGCCCGCGTCGAATCGGCGCCGTGGGACTCGGTTCAGGCGCGCTCGCCAGTTACGCCCGGCCGAACCAGGACTGGACGTTTTTCGAGCTGGACGCGGCCGTCGAACGACTGGCCCGCGACGACCGCTACTTCACGTTCCTCCGCGACCATCAGGCGAAGTCGTTGAACGTCGTGATTGGCGATGCTCGCCTGCGCCTGGCCGACGAACCCGACGCGACATTCGACCTTCTGGTACTCGATGCGTTCTCGTCCGACGCAATCCCGGTCCACCTGCTGACGGCCGAAGCGTTCGCGCTTTACGAACGCAAGCTGGCCCCGGGGGGAGTGATCCTGATGCACCTCTCGAATCGCTATCTTGACCTGCCGCCCGTGGTCGCCCGGATCGCGGAATCTATGTCGCCACCGTTGATCGTTCGCCGCAACGACGACCTGGGCACGTCGGAACGCGAAACCGAAGATGGCAAGACCGGTTCGATCTGGGTGTTGATCGCCCGCCGCGAACAAGACTTTGGCCCGCTGTCCAAGCCCATCCGTGGCTTCGTGCGGTTCGCACCTGCCGAAGGCCGACCGTGGACGGACGATCGCGCCAACGTGCTGGGGGCGTTCAAGCGGAATGAGGACTAGCGCGCCTTTCCAGTTTATGTGGCGGCCAAAAACCGCCTGCGCGGATCGGTTGCTACGCCGGAGGCCCTCTGGCGTAAATCCCGGTCCGACCGAATCGCGCTTAAATTTAGCCGCTGCACCAACATGGTGGGCGCTTAACTCGACGACTCCGGGTTCGGTTCCAATTCGACCGTCAGGGCGTCGCATTCGTCGGGGTGCGATGTCGCCACGTCGTTCACTTCCCAGAGGTCGTCGGGTTTGACGTACAGCCGCACCGGCCCGGACGGGCTCGTCGGTAGAAACGCCCAGTCCTCGTTGCGCAGGGCGCGTTCCGGCCCGAGTTCAAGCCGCACTTCCGTTCGCCCCGTCCAAATGCTAGGGTTCGCCGGATGGCCGAAGAGTTCGAGCAACGTTCCCGCGAGGTCGGGCATCTGCGTGAAGTGCTGCACGCGCCGCAACGCATCCCGGCCATCCGGGTGGCGAACGATCAGCGGTACGTGGACCAATTCTTCGTGCAACCGGGATCCCGTTGGACCAACGACTCCATGTTCGCCGAGCGGCCAGCCGTACCCGGACGCGACAATCCAGGTCGCCTGGCAATCGGCCAAAAGCTTCCGCAAGGCAATCAGTTCACCATCGAACGACGCGACGGCGGCCGCGAACGAATTGTGCATCTGGTGCCAGGCGATTCGGTCATTGGCCGCGAACGGCCCGATGGCGGGGCTGTCGATTGGCTCGGGGAGTTCGTCGTCCGGCATGGCGTCGTCGGTGAATCCGCCCGTCGATTCGGCGTAGCGCTGATACGTTTCGTACTCGAGGTCCCAGGGGGGCACAAGTCGTTCCGTCTCGATCCAGAGCAGCCACGGTTCGTGGCCGACCAATCTCCCGGATGCCTGCCGAATCGCGGCGAGCAACGCGTCGCCCGGCGTCGCGTGACCTTCGGTGGCAACCGCGATCGATTCGCTCCAGTCGCGGCCATCCGGGCCGAGTGTTTTGCGATCGTCCACGCGCAGCGCGAACACGCCGGCCGCGCGCAGGGCGCGAAGCGCCTCGGTCGGCAGGGCGTTCGCGAACCCGGCCGGCGACGGGTCGGTGGCGAAGTGACGATCGAACACGACGGACTCGCACGCCAGCGCGTTGAACCCGGGCGTGTCGACCCACTCGTTGCCATAGGGCCCGAGCCAGTGACAGTTCAATCCGTGCGCGGCCAGGACGACGGTGTTCAAGGTGCGCCTTTCGGCGGGCGTAGCTGTACTCTGTACCGAATACTTGAGCCGCGAACAATTTCTTTGGTTCGCGGCGAATTCCGAGATCAATACCCCGTTCGGCGGGGGATATACGTGTCCGTTCGGCACTCACCGAGGTCGGGTTGGGATGAACGACGTGTTGACCTTCGTTCGGGCGGCGGTCGGGCGGTCCCGCGACGCCACCGATGCCGACCTGCTCTCGGCCTTCGTCGAGCGCCGCGACGAAGCGGCTTTCGAAGGGCTGTTGCGCCGACACGGGTCGGCGGTCCTCGGGGCCTGTCGTCGCGTGCTCGGGGCCGGCCCGGACGCGGACGATGCGTTTCAAGCGACGTTCCTCGTGCTCGCCCGCAAGGCCGGCGCGATACGGCCACGCGCGACCGTGGGTGGTTGGTTGTACGGCGTGGCCATTCGAGCCTCGTTGAAAGTTCGGACTTCGGCCGCACGGCGACGGGCCCGAGAACGAGAGGTCGCCAACATGCCGACCCGTCCCGACGACGCGACCGAACGCCGCGAATCGGTCGAGGCTCTACAACGCGAGATCGGCCGATTGCCCGACGAACTGCGCACCGCCGTCGTGCTGTGCGAACTCGAAGGCAAGACCCGTATCGCCGTCGCGCGTCAACTGGGTTGGCCGGAAGGAACCGTGGCCAGTCGACTTGCCCGGGCGAAGCGAATCCTCGCTCGACGGTTGAAGTCGACCGGCCCGTTGTTGTTCGCCCCGCTCGCCCCTGTGATGGTGTCGAATAAACTTCGCGCGAAAACACTCGAGGTGGTCCTGTCCGCGTCGGCCGACGTTCGGCTCGGCGCGGGCCTGATCGCCGAGGAGGTACTGTCTGAAATGCTGTTGACCAAACTGAGCAAGTTCTCGGCGGCCTGCGTCGCCGTCCTCGTGGCCGGGGCGATCGGCCTCGGGCTGCAAAGCACCCCGACCGCGGCGGCCCCGGCCGCGAAAGGTACGACCTCGAGCGGCGACCTCGCCTCGGTCCTCAAGACCGTCCGGCCGATCAGCGTCTCACTACTCAACCAACCCGAGGTGCTGGCCGATCTCAAGTGCACCGAAGATCAGAAGGACGCGCTGAACAAGTTGATCAAGGGCGCTCGCGAGGCCCATCAGGAAAAGATCAAGGCGATGTTCCAGGGCGGGCCGGGTGGCGGCGTGTTCCAGATCGCCGGCGGGCAAATTCCGTCGCTGAAGTACGAGACCGACAAGATCGCCGCCGTGTTGAAGCCCGAGCAACTGATCCGCGTCCGTCAATTCGAATTGCATCTCCAGGGGCCCAAGGCGTTCGCCGACCGTCGAGTCATCCGGGCGCTCGGGCTCACGGTCGATCAGGAATTGAAGATCGAAGAAGCGATCATTCGCTATGAATCGGCCCTGAACGAAGCGGTCCAGACGATGTACTCGACGGGCCGTGAGCCGGACGCCAAGCCGCTGGCCACGGTGGGCGAGAAGTTCGTGGCCGATTGTCGCAAAGTCCTGTCGAAGGATCAGGACGCCGCCTGGAACTGGATGCTCGGCGCTCGCCTGGCTCCGGGCCCCTGGGCTCGAACCATCGTGAACCATGGAGACGACGAAGGGTTCTCCGTGGCAGTCGGTGGTTTTGCCGGGCCGGCGATTGCACTGCCCCTCGCGCCGGCGATCGCCGTTCCGGGCGTGGCCGTCGCGCTCCCACTGCCGCCGGCCGCTCCGGAGAAGAAGGAAGACAAGAAGAAGGAATAGAGTTCAGCGCCCGGCGGCGCTCGCGTGCCGTGCCTCTTCCGTGAGCACGGCCGCCGGGTCGCCGGCGGCGAGTAGTTCGAGAAAGTCGCGCGTCGTCGGGCGGTCGAGTTGCTGTAACAGTTCGACCGCCCGAATCTGTCGTCGCTCGGTGGATGTCAGGCCCGCTTCCAAATCACGTCGAATCACGGCCAATCGTTCGTTCCCTTCCGGCGACTTCGGCGTCACTCCCTGCAAGTACGGCTTGACACGACGGCCGAGTTCACGGAGTCGGACCACCGACCTTTCGCGGACGCGATATTCATCGTGATCGAGCGTCGCGATCAGCCGATTCACCTCGGCCACGTCGATCGGCTCCGCTTGTTTCAATCGCGAACGCAGGAGTGATTCAGCCATCGCGGGATCAGCCAGCAAGCGTCGCCGCGCCTGTTCCGCGGTCGTGGTTGACCCGATCAGATCGGCCCAGGGATCAGCGGCACCCGGTTCGGCCGCGAGGTTCCAGACAATCACTTCGCGATGGTTCGAGGTGATGAGGCTTCGCCCATCGGGTGTCAGGAACGCATCGTCGATCGCCCCGCCAGGATAGTGCAACTCGAACGCCAACTCGCCGGACGCGACCTCGAAGACCGCCGCCCGATCGCCTTGCCACGTCAGGACGCGACGCCCATCGGGCGAGAAGCGCCGATGGCCGCTGATCGGCAAGCGAGAGAGAACATGGTCGCGTTCCTCGAGTACGTCGATCCCTTCCGCCACCGGCGCTGCAATTCGCCAGCGATCGCGAGCCCCGATGGTGAATTTGTGCGAGGAAGCCGAAAATTCATGGGAGCGCAAGAACAGCGCGGCGATTAGTTCGGTGTCTTCATCTCGATCGAACTCAACGATCAGCTCACCTTGGGCAGCATCGTACCAAATGTTTGATTCCGCTCCGAATCGTCGGCCGTCTGGTGTGAACCATGTTTCCGGAGTTCGGTCGACCGAGCCAACACGGTGCCCGGCGACGTCCCAGATGCAGCGGCCGTCCGACAGGTCGAACAACGCGTAGACATCTTGATGTTGCACGAGCAATCGTTGGCCATTCGGGCTAAATGTCAGTCGGTCGGGAATCAGGTCGTCATGGTCGGCGGGCACCGCGATGCGTTTGAGTTCGCGCTTGGCGGCAACGCTCCAGATTCGCACGATGCGATCCCGGTCGCAGGTTGCGAGTTGAGAGCCATCGCGCGAGAACGCAACCGCTCGAAATGGCTTGCCGCTCGACTGAAAAGTTCGGACGAGGTCGCCGTCGGTCGTCCAGAGATCGAACCGCCCCGCCGCGTCCACAATCGCAATTCGATCGACGACCGGCGAATAATCCACGATGGCCCGACTGTAGCCGGCCGGCAAGGGAAGTTCACGATTCGTTCCGACCTCGAAGCGTCGCAGCACGCCGAATTCGGGGTCGATTGCTCGTTCGCGGCCAAAGCGTGCCGCCCGGTTGTCGGTTACGAGTTCGCCGCTCGCGAGATTGAACACGCGTGGCGAATCTGTCCCCGAACGAACCGCGATCAAATCTGCGTCATTTTCAAACTCAGCGCTTGGCCGATATTCATCCCCAGGCCCCAAGTTCGACGGCGGCCCGACGTCCAGAACTTGGCGGCCGGAATCGACATGCCAGACCAGAATGCGAGAATCGAACTCGGCCCAGACGTGCCGGCCGTCGGGGGACAAGCCGACTCGGCGATCCGTAACGTCCGTGAATATGGGAACCGTCAATTGGACAATCTCGTTATTCGTCCATGTATCGTGCACCGTAATCGCGATTGAGATCGTCTGGCGATACAGGCGAGATGTTGGAAGGAACTCGAGTGGAAACGGGGGACGTTGCTCCTCGTCGCGCGCTCGAAAGCGCATCGGGTTACTTATCGTTCCTCGAAGAACACTTCCGAAGAAGAACAGATTCTCGTTCGACGAGCCGTCAACTTGGGACCACA
>JANLUE010000611.1:0-5960 GCA_031363325.1 Gemmataceae bacterium | reverse complement strand
TTATCAAGGTCGTGCCCATTTTCGACACCGGTCCGCGAGGTGAAGTGATGTTCGATTCGAACAGCCGGCTGCGCGACTTTCCGTCGCTCGGCGATCGCGCCTACCTGAACACGGCGGCCGAGGGAATTCCTCCGATCGTCGTCGAAGAAGCTTTCGCACAGTACTCGCGCGACAAGCGACTCGGTTGGGAAGGCCGGGCGCTGCACGAGGCCCAACGGGAAGCGGCGAAATCGCTCGTCGCCGAGTCCTATGGGCTCACGGCGGCCGAGATCGGCATTTGTTCGTGTTCGTCGGAGGCGTTCAACCTGGCGGCGCTCGCGCTTCGTGCGAAGCCCGGCGACGAGGTCGTCATCAACGACCTCGACTTCCCGGCCGGCGCGACGCCGTGGCTGCAACCCGATTCGCCCGCGATGGCCCGCGTCTGGCGGAATCGCGAAGGGGCTTTGCGGATCGAAGATCTCATTCCCTTGCTGGGCCCGAAGACGCGACTCGTCACCGTTTCGCTCGTCAGTTTCTTCAACGGCTACACGCTGCGGTTGCCGGAAGTGATCGCGGCCGTTCGCAAGCATTCGCCGGCCCTGGTCGCCGTCGATGTCACGCAAGCCCTCGGTCGAATTCCGCTCGACCTCGCCGGGGCCGATCTGATTGTCTCGAGCACGCACAAGTGGATTCTCGCTTCGCACGGCGGCGGGCTCGTAGGCGTTCCGAAGGCGCGGGCGTCCGAGTGGACGGTCCCGGCCGGGGGGTGGTTTCACCTGGAGAATGCGTTCGCGCCGGATCGATTCGAGCGCGCGTCGGTGAGTCGGCCCGGCGCCGCCGGGTTCGCCGTCGGCATGCCGAACTATCCGGCGATCTACGCGATTCGGGCGGCGCTCGATTACCTGCGTGGCATTGGCGTTGCTGCGATCGACCGGGCGGCGCGACCATTGACGCTCGCGGTTCTCGAGGAATTGCGCAAGCTGCCGGTGGATTTGCTCACGCCGGTCGACCCGGACCACATCGCGGGAATCCTGGCCTTCCGTCATCCGGCCGCCGCACGCATCAACACTTACTTGCGCGAACGCGACGTGCACTTGATGTGCGATGCGGGTCGGTTGCGTGTGGCCATTCACGGCTACAACACAATCGAAGACATCGAACGATTCCTGATCGCCTTGAAGGAAGCGCTTGCGCTCGCCTGAGTCGTACAACGTCGGGACCGGAGGCCCGTCTTGAGCGACGATCGCATCGAATCGTTCTGGAACGTTCCCAACGTCCTCACGCTCAGCCGGGTGCCGTTGACGGCTGGCCTATGCGTGGCCATCGAATTCCACGCCTGGCTCGTCGGGTTCGCGGTCTTTTTCGTCGCGGCCCTGACCGACTGGATCGACGGCTGGTACGCCCGGCGCTTCAATCAACTTTCGGTGTTCGGCCGTGTGTTCGACCCCTTGACCGACAAGGTTCTCCTGGGCGGTGCCTTCATTTTCCTGGTGGCCGTCCCCGAATCGGGCATGAAGGCCTGGATGGCGGCCGCCGTCATCGCCCGTGAACTACTCGTGACCGGAATCCGGGGCTACGTCGAATCGCTCGGCAAGAAGTTCGGGGCCGACTGGTTCGGCAAGTTGAAGACGATCTTGCAGTGCGTCTGGCTCGGTGCGGTGTTGATTTACCTGGCCGTGCGCGAGTTGTCGTTGGCCGCGAGCGCGATCGAAGCGTTCGAATGGCTTCACTGGGCGCTGCTCTACGCCATGCTGGCCGCGACGATCTTGAGCGGCCTGCAATACTGTTGGAAGGCCGTGCGCCTGGTTGGCGAGCCGGAGTAGGTCCCGCACCAAGTGTGCTTGCCCAGGCGGCACACGCTTCGCCAGCTACAATCAGCTTCGGCAGTTCCTCACTCGAATCCCGATTGCGACATGGCTCCGAAGGAATTCAAGGCGCTCGTTCGACACGTCATGGAGACGCTGCCGGCCGAATTTCAACCGTACCTCGACAACGTGGTCGTCGAGGTGGCCGACGACCCGAGTGACGAACTGTTGCGCCGGGCCGGGCTGACCGACGAGGAGATTGAGGCCGGCGAATCGTGGTTGCTGGGGCTGTTCGATCCGCTTGAGATGCCGGTGGCCGACGTCGATTTCACCGACGCCCCGCACAAGTTATGGATCTTTCGCCTGCCGCACGAGGACGAGTTTCCCGACCCGAGACGGCAACGGATCGAAGTCCGCAAGACCGTGATCCACGAACTCGGGCATCACTTCGGCTTCGACGAACGCGACCTCGAACGCTTCGACGCCAACCCGGACCCATTTGGGACGGGTTTGGCCACGGATTGAACCCGGATCAAGGCATGGAAATATCGAGATTCATTGCTTCAACGCGCCTCGGGCGAAGTCTCCCCGACGATCGCAGTGGTCCGACTCGCGATTCTCCTCACGTCACAGAAGTCGGGTCCGTACGACCATCGGCGGCTTCATAGAGTTTCGTTTCTCGAAGAAACTCGCGAATCATCATGTGGTACGATTGGCGGACGCTCGCCAGATGATCGGGTGCCAGGTCCGTTCGCGCTTCGATGATGGCCAGCCGCGCCTCGAGATTGCGGAGTTTCTCCTTGGTCTGCTCGTAGCCATCGGGAGTCAGTCGCTCGATCACAGTTCGATCTCCTCGCAAAGTTGGCTCTCGATCATTCAAGAGGCAAATGCGTTTCAACCTCACTGTCCCATCACGCGCTTGACCGCTCGCTTCGCCTCGTCGCGGACCGTCACTTGCACGTCGGCGACCATGCGGTTCAGGGCGGGTAGGGCCGCTTTCGCGTCCGGGCCGAGAGCGCCGAGTTCCTGCACGATCGCCAGGCGAACTTCACCTTCCGTCTCCTTCAAAAGCAGGTCCGCCAGTTCCTTGACGTAGTCCTTCAAGGTCGATCCCAGCGCGTCGGCCAAAGCGTGGACCGTGAACGCGCGGACCGTCTTGTTCGGGTCCTTCTGGATCGCTTCGAGCATGAGCGGCAACACGGAGCCGAGTTCGTAGCGCATCTTGCCGAGCGCCAGGGCGGCCTGTTGCCGCACCTCGTCGACTTTGTCTTCGCGAAGCGCCTTGCCCAGTGCGGCCACGCCGGCCTTGCCATCGAGGCCGAGCAACGCGAACGCGCGAGCCGCTTCCTTGCGAACGGCCGGGTCGGCGTCGGTCGCCAACACGTTGGCCAATTCGGGCGCGGCCACGGCCGCCTCGGGGCCCACTCGACCGAGAGCGAACGCGGCCGCGAGGCGAGCGCCGGCGTCCGCGTCCTTCAACACCGGGATCAGTTTGGGAATCGCCCCCTTGCCGTCTTCGCCCAATCGGCCCAGCGATTCCGCGACCGAAGCCCGCACGTTGGCATCCGGGTCCTTCAGGCAATCGGCGATCGCCGTTAGAACAGTTTTCGCCTTCTCGCCAGTCCGCGACAGGGCGACGGCCGCCGCCGAGCGGTTCGCGGGTACCTTGTCCGACTTCAGCACTTCGATGAGTACGGGGGCCAACTTGCCGAGGTCGTCCTTCTTCAATTCCTTGACGAAGTTGAGCCCCTTGAGTCGAACCTCGTCCGACTTGTCCGTCGAGATCGCCTTGCCGAAGTTGTCGAGCAGGTTCGGCTCGGTCTTGCTTTCCTTGAGGACGGCCGTCGTCGCGTCGATGGCCCGGAGGCGAACGCGTTCGGCCTTGTCGTTGAGCAGGGCATCGCCCAGGGCGTCGTAGATGGCGCGATCCTTGTTGTCCATCAACGCGAGCGCCGCGATGGCCGCCTCGCGACTTCGCGGCGTCGGCCCCTCTTTGGCCAGCTTCAACCACTCGCTTTTCTTTTTGCCGAGAAACTCGGGGTCTTGCGCGCTCGCGCCGGCCGGGGCCAGGCCGAAAATCAAGGCGGCAATCGCGAGGCGGCGGATCATGTTTGTCTCGGTCGACGGGGGACTGATGTCATTATGACGCCCAACGCCGACCGGTCAAACCGTTTCTGGTCGGAGCTTGCTCTGGCCGATGTTGGCCCATTCGCGGTAGAATCCCCCCCATCGCTCAGCGCCCGGTCTCCGTCCCTTCATGACTGCCGATCCGACCGATCAACCGGCTAAGTACATCCTCCGCCATGGAGCGATGCGCCTGCTCGGCGAGTTCACCGCACCGGAAGGCGCGTCGTTCGGGCGGGGCGATCGGGTCGTCGCCAAGACCGAGCGCGGCCAGGAACTGGCCGACGTGCTTTGTCCCGCGACTCCGGCGGCGGTCGCGTGCTTGCCCGAGCCATCGCACGGCGAAATCTTGCGGAGCATGTCCCCGGACGACCTGCGCCGCGAGCAACAGATCAAGGAAACGTCTCGCACGCAGTTCGACGCGGGCCGACGATTGGTCGTCGAGCATCGGCTGGCGATGGATCTGGTCGATATCGAGCCGCTATTCGGCGGCGAACGGCTCGTCTTCTACTTTCTCTCGGAGAAGCGCGTCGACTTCCGCGAACTCGTTCGCGCGATGGCCCGCGAGTTTCAGACGCGGATCGAGCTTCGTCAGATCGGTGTTCGCGACGAAGCGAAACTCTTGGCCGACTACGGGGATTGCGGCAAGCCCGTCTGTTGCAACACGCACATGACGGTGATGCCCCCCGTCTCGATGCGCATGGCCAAGATTCAGAAATCGACGCTCGACCCGACGAAAATCTCGGGCCGTTGTGGTCGGTTGAAATGTTGCCTACGATTTGAGCAGGATGTCTACGACGAGTTCCAGCAGGAACTGCCGAACGTCGGCAGCCGGGTGTTGACGGGCAAAGGCCAGGGCCGCGTGATCGCCCAGGAAATCCTGGCCCGACGAATCCTGGTCGAGTTCGAAGACGGCCGCCGGCTGCCGGTGGCGGTTGCGGAGATTTTGACTCGACTCTAGTTCTTGGTCATTGGTCATTGGTCATCGGTCATTGGCTGTTGACCAAGGACTAATGACCAAGGACCAAAATCCGAAGAGAGCCATGCGTCAACCGGACATCGCCGAAATTTGTCGCCGGGATCGGCGGTATGCCTACGAGGCGTACGAATTCATTTACGAAGCGCTTGGCCATACTCAGAAGATGATTGGTCGAGTGCCGGCCGAGGGAGTGCCGCCGGGGCAGGAGAACCACGTCTCGGGCCCGGAGATCGTCAAGGGAGCGATTGACTTGGCGCGGAAAGACTTTGGGTTTATGGCCCGGACGGTGTTCCACCAGTGGGGCGTTCGTCGCAGCGACGACCTGGGGGAACTCGTTTTCAATCTCATCGAGTCGAATTTGTTGAGCAAGACCGACACTGATAGCCGGGCGGACTTCCAGGACGTGTGCGACCTGGACATTGCCCTGACCGAAGGGTTCACGATTCCGACGACCCCCGACCCGCCGGCCCGGCGGGGGGCGGCGCGATGAAGCGACCTCGAATTCGACTGGTCGTTGCCGCGACGATCTTCGTCGCCTGGCTCGGCTGGCTCGCCTATCTGGCGATCACGCAGGCGAACCCAATGGTCGTCTCGCGATCTCAAATCATGGCGGCTACGAACTTCGTCGTGGCGGAAGTGACCGTCGATCCCGAGACCGGCCTGCCGGAACGGACTGTCAAAGTTGTCGAAGATTTGCGGCCGGGCGTGCAACCACTCGCGGGTAATCTGTTGGTGGTGAATCTGCGTGAAGCGCGGATTCCGAAGGCGAAAGAGTTCAAATCGGGCGTCCGATATCTCTTGCCGCTGACGGCCGCCCCCGGCGGTCGGTACGAGTTGACGCTGCAACCCCGGTCTCCGGGTCAGGATGCGATCGACTATCAGCGCGTGCGGCCCTGGGCCTATCCGTGGGACTCGGACGAGGTGCGCAAGCAGTTCGAGCGGATGGCGCGGTGAACCTTGGAGCGAGGTGAGGGGTCCGTATTGGGAGTGGCGGCCGCTTTGGCGGGCCCGGGGGGGGGGGGGGCCGCCCCGGGCCCCCCCCAACGGATTGAGAATAAGGAAGAGGCGCCCCC
>JANLUE010000580.1:0-5752 GCA_031363325.1 Gemmataceae bacterium | reverse complement strand
GCCGCGCGGGGCGCCGGCGCGTGCGCGGGCCCCACGCGTTCGTCGGGGTGTGGTGCGCCGGGATTGCGGCGGAACCCGCGGGTGAGACCGACTGGTCTCGCGAATGGGCGCGGGGCGCGAGGCATTGGCCTCGCGCCCCGGATGTTCATCGCACTCGCCGATCCGACGTCAAACTCACTTCACGTCGGCCGCGGCGATCTTGATCGCGAGCGGTTCGACCCAGTGTTTGTGGTCCGCGTTGTAGTACAGGTAGCCCCGGCTCGCCGGGCCGCGGTAGATGCCGGGGACATCGCACACCAGGTCCACGGTCAGGTCGATCTTCTGCTCGGGGGCCAGTTCCCGCCAGTAGATGACCAACTCGCGGCCGCGGATTTCGAAGAAGCTGATCTGCTTCTTCTCGCGAAGATCGATCAGTTGCTTCATGTCGGTCGGGACCTTGAGGCCGGCCGGGAGGCCGACGATCGCAACCGCCATGCCCTGGCCCTTCTTCTCCAGGTTCTGCAATGAAACGGACATCGCGACCGTGTCCCCTTCGTTCGCCTTCGCCGAAGCGAGCTTGGTGCCGACGCGGACCTGACACTTCTCGGCACTCACGGGAGTGAGCGTCGTGTAGGTGTAGCTCAGGGCGAACGGATACGGGTGCTTGGCGTCGGTCGTGATCTCGACGTCGATCTTCTCGCCGGCCTTGAAGATCGCTTCCGGCTTCTCGATTTCGAGGCCGATCACTTCCACGTCCTTCTCGGAGAACTTCTTGGTGCCGACCAGCTTGCCGCCGGCCAGCAATCGGACTTCGCCGTTCTCGGACGGATGGGCCGACTTCTTCGCGTGCAGGATCAAGGCCTTGAGCGCCATGATCGTCGATTGCGTCGAGCCGAACCCACCGTAGCCGCCCCGTTGCTGGCTGATCCACTTGGTCGCGTCTTTGATCGTCCCGGCGTACCGGGGGCTGTCGTTCGCCCGCAACCAGCCGAGCAACGTGATGGCCGTCGTCTCGATCTCGAGGTCACGGCCGCCCGAGCGAGTGATGCTCGTCTCGGCCCCGGTGACCGCACCGGCCTTCATGTGCTTTTCCTTCAAGCGATCGAACAGCTTGAGGGCCGTTTCGCGATCGCCGCGTTGGAGCAGAACGTTCGCGGTCAGGGCCACGAAGTACGCGTCCTTGCCGCCCGTCGAATCTTCTTTCAAAGCTTCCGCCTTGATCGCGTCGATTTCCTTCTTGAGGTCGAGCTTCTCGGTATCGTCCGGATCGCTCTCGACGAGCGCCCACACGATGTACGCGTCGGTCGTGTGCTTCGGAGCTCCGCCGAACGAGTCGAGGGCTCGGGCGTTCCGCAGGAAGCCCCCCTTGCCATCGCGACGCGAGAGCAGGAACGCCTGGGTCCGCTTGATCATTTCCGGATCGACCGCGTGGACGCGGGCCATGTCCTTGAATTGAAGCAGGCCGTAGGCCGTAAGTGCTTCGTGGGCCATGTCGGGCGAGCCGAACCACTCGAAGCCCTGCTTCAGCTTGAGCGGCGTATCCGCGCACTCGTAGGAGGTTAGTCGAGCGTAGCCGCGATCGAGCAACTCCTTGGCCCGCTTGGCGCCCTCGGGGTTCGCCTGGTTGGTCTGGTTCAGGTAGTCCAGGATCAACGTATTCGGATAGTTGGTTGTCGAAGTCTGCTCGAAGCACCCGCTCGGTTCTTGCAGCAGGCCATCCAGGCCCTTGACGAGGTCGGACATCGAGGTCGGGTAGATTTCGAGCCGCATCTTCAAGGTGCCGGGCACCATGTCCTTCGGCAACAGGACCGAGCCGCGAGCGCTCCGTTCGAGCATGTCGCTGACCGAGCCGACGGCCGGGAAGCCATCGGGAACGATCTTGATCTTGCGGCCGATCGCGTCGGCCTCGGCGGCCGGGTCGCTCGTCGCTTGTAGGGCGATGCCCGCCTCACCTTCGAGTCGGTCGGCCTGGAGGCGATAGAACTTGCGGCCCTTACCGTTCGGCGCGAGGTCGATCATTTCCTTGTACTTGCCGTCCGGCGTGGTCGGTGGGCCGTTGACTTTGAGGCCGACCGGCGTGAGCGTGAAGGTCACATTGCGTCGGTCATCGCTGTCGTTCGTTACGCGAATGGGCAGTTCGATCGTGTCCGTGTTCGAGATTTCCTGCGGCAGTTTCGGGTCGACGCTGAACGGCTTGCGGGCCTCGATGGTCTTGGTGATCGAGCCGATTCGGCCGTCGGTCGTGTGGCCCGCGACCAACACCTGATACCGACCGATGTTGTCGGCGAGTTGGAACTCGATCGTTGTCTTGCCAGTGTCCGGCAGCACGACGACGGGCTTCCAGCAGACGGTCTCGGTGAAGTCCGTGCGGAGATCGCCGAGCGAGGCATCGCGAACGTGAGCGTACTCGCGAACCATAAATGGCAGGGCCATCGGGACGACATCGGCGGCCATTTCACCGGCCACCATCGCGAACCCGGCGCCGCCGCCAGGTCCACCGGCTCCAGGCAGCGCGGGCATGCCAAGCCCCGGGCCACCGCCAGCGAAACCACCTCCGCCGCCCAATTGATTGCCGCGACCGAAGCCACCGAGCCCTTGGCCGTCGCGTTTCCCCATCATTTGGAGTTGAGCCTTCTCCAGGCGTTGCTTCTCGCCTTTGGCGCCTTTCGCACCCAATGCCTTAGCCTTGTCGAAATCGCCCGCGAACTTGGCGGCCGCTTCGTCGAACTTCTTCATGTCTTTCGCCGCGTCATCGCGGACTTCCTTCGCGGCCGGGTCGGCCGCGGCGGGCTTGACCATCGCGCGGATACCCGGGCCGCCGGGCCCGGCCGGCGCCGGCGGAGCGTGACCCTCGGCTTGTGGCGGCACGCGATCCATCGCCTTCGGCTCGGCCATCTCCAGCATGTCTTTGTCGGCGGGAGCACGCATCGCTCCCTTGGCCATGCCTCGCGGTCGACCCGGCATTGGCTCCGCAGGCATCATGGCGGTGTCGCGCTTCGCTGCGTCCCGTTGCGTCGTTTGCCAGGCGGTCGCGGTCCCGTCCGTGGCGCGCGTCGCGATTACGCCACCGATCGTCAGCACGCACAGGGCGAACGAACAGGCGGCGGTCGCGAAGTACGGGCGACGCTGGCCGGCAACTCGCGACATCGCCAGAACAACTCCGCCAAGCGTCAAGGCCAGGAGTCCGAGCAGGAAGGCCGGCAGGGCCCACGAGCGAATCTGCTGGGACCGCGTCTCGAACTGATAGAGTTCGGCGGCCGAATCCGTGTGGGCTTTCTTGGCACTCGATACCATCGCGCTGGTACTGTCAATCTTGCTCTGATACTCGGGGGCCTTGGTCGCCCGGAACCCAACGAACGAATCGTTGGCGTCATTCACGCGAATGTTCGATTGCTCCAGCTTCGGCTGAAACTCGGCGTTGATGCGTTGTTCTTCGAGCTTGAACAGTTCGAGCGGGGGCGACATGCGTTGGCCATGCGCGACCATCATCCGTTCGACTTCCGGTCGATCAGCCGGGTTCGGGGCCTGCAAGTTCTGTTCGGCGAAGCGGCGCCAGCCTTGCGTGCCGAGCAACAGGTCGAGGGCCAGGCCCGCTTTCGGGTGATCCGTCAACAGAAAGTCCGCGTGTTCCAATTCGGCCGGATGCTTCACGTCGCCGGAGAGCAGGAAGTGCGTCGGCATCTGGCGATCGGTCTTGTTGTCCGCCATCGCGATGACGCTCTGGTTGATCACGGCGACCAACACGATCGCCGGGGTCGGCGCTTCCTTCTCGTTCATCGCGCTGATGTCCAACTTCACCTTGCCCGAGGGCGAATACCGCGTCTTGTCCGGGTTCACGTTAAGGATCAGGGCTTCGGCCGGCTTGCGGTAGACGAGACGTTCGGCCCGAGGAACGAGGAAGTTTCGACCCCCCTCGGCCTTCGGTTCGTCGAAGACCGTGACGCGCGTCACGCCGCCCGCGGACTCGTCGCCTTGCAGGGCCACATCGACGGGCTTGCCCGCTTCAATGTCGAGCTTGCGATGAGCGATGAGTCGGCCGCGAGCGTAGGCACCCACGTGGACCGTCCGGGCGTTCTTCGATTGCAGTCGAACGCGGATCGCGCCACCCTTCTCCGTGACGGCATCGAGTGATGTCAGGGCCACGCCATCGGCCTTCGCGACCGGGAGCGGGAAGCCATCCTTCGTGGGCTCGATGATGCCGCCCGGCGAGGTGATTTTCAAAAAGTAAGGCGTGTTGGCCTTCGGCGTGAGCGTGAACGAACCGTGGCCGCGATTGACGCCTGGGTTCTCGGGGTCGGTCACGGTCGCGATGTCGATCTTGTCCTGGCCATTCGTGAAGTACCCCTTGAGGTCGGCCGGCTTGCCGATCGGGTTGCGGACCTGGAAGTAGACGCGACCCGGCACGCCATCAATCAAGTCTCCGCCCTCGGGGAAGAACTCGACGGACAGGTTCTTGGTGACCAGGGGGATCGGCCGCACGATCGTCTCGACGTTCGCACGGTCCTGAACGGCGACGCTCAGGGTGGCGACCGGGGGGATGTCTTTGCGAGGTGCTTTCTCGAAGAGGTCCGTCGGCAATTTGAAGCGAACGTTCAGGAACGCCTTCGTGCCGCCCGATTCCGGATCACGGACGATTGTGAACTGAGCGCGTTGTTCTCGATGGATCGGATTCCCGTTCGCGGTTGCGACAATTTCCGCCCAGGCATCGGTCATGGGCCCGCCGCCGGTTCGCGTTACGTCGATGCGGGCCTGGACGTACTCGCCGGCCCCGTACGACTTGCCGTCGAATTCGAGTTTCTTCTCGAAGGTGTCCGGTTCGTACTTGTTGACGATGAACTTGCGGGTTTCGAGCAGAATCTCGGCCCCGTTCGTCGTGTTGACCTCGAACAGATCGAGCTTATATTCGCCGCCCGGCACGTCCGGGCCGAGATCGTGTGCCCCGACGCCGATGCCGCGCACGGGCTTCTGGTCCGGGCCCAACACGGGCTTGAACTCGCTCAACAGCCGGCCATTGCCTTCTTCGAGCGGAATCACCGCGTCGGACGGATCGCGGAGCCGGAACCGAAAGAACAGGTCGTTCCCCGGCGGCAACAAGGTCGATCGATCGAGCGTGAGCGAACGGAAATAGACCGTCTCGCCCGGCTTGTAGAGCGGCTTGTCGGTCACGAGGTGCGTGACGTAGACCGGGCGGGCCAAGGGAATCCGTTCGGCCAGCACGCTCTTGCGGTTGTCGTCCGTGAACGCGACGACTTCGAGGAACAGATCGGTCCCCGGCTTCACCTTCTCCCAGACGGCGACGGGCAGGTCGAGCGCGGTCGCTGCGACCGGCTGGTTGTACGTCTGCTTGAAGACTTCCGTGTCCTTGGCGTCCTTGACGGACACTTCCATCCGTTTCGGCAACGCGAACGCCCCCTGGCGATGAAGCGCTTCGATGGTCCACTTGTTCGGTGCCCCCGGCTGAATGTGGGCGGGGCCGGTCAACTTGACGACGAAGTCCTTTTCTTCGATGGCCTTGCGGGCCGCCGCCAGTGCGGTCGAGTAGTTCTTGACGAGGTCCTGGCTCGCGGCAGTCGCCTGTTCGAGTTCCTTCTTCGCGACCGTTTCGGCCGCCGTCTTCTCGGAGTTGAGGCGATTCAATTCTTCGGTGTGCGTGTTGAGCGCGAATTGCTTTTCTTTCAGGTCGCGCGACTGGGCATACCAGCCGACGAATTGGTACGCGGCCGGCCCGCCGAGCCCACCCACAACCAACAGAACGGCGGCCGCCACGCCCCAG
>JANLUE010000567.1:0-4500 GCA_031363325.1 Gemmataceae bacterium | reverse complement strand
GCCGCATGGCCGGCGCGTCGCGGCACATCGGCAAGCCGTTCAACACCGATGAGCTTTTGCAAGTGATCGATCGCTTGTGCGCCAAGGCTCGGCGCCAGGCCCCCGTTTGACCCCCTGACTCCGAGACCGTTATGCCTTCGACAATCCTCGTGGTGGACGACAGCCCGACCGAACTGCGGCTCGTGACCGCGGCCCTGCAAAAACAGGGCTTCGACATTGTGACGGCGACCGACGGCGATCAGGCCGTCGCCAAGGCGATCGCCTCGAAGCCGACGTTGATCGTGCTCGATGTCGTGATGCCGAAAAAGAACGGCTTCCAGGTCTGCCGCGAGTTGAAGACGACTCCCGAGACGCAACACATCAAGGTCTTGCTCCTCACGAGCAAGAACCAGCAGACGGATCGGTTCTGGGGCCTCAAGCAGGGGGCCGATGAATACATGACCAAACCGTTCGACGAGTCGGCCCTCGTGACGGCGGTCAAGAAACTCGTCTGATCGCCGGCGTTACCCAACCCCTACGGTCCCTCTTCACTCGTCGGCCCGCGTTCGCCGGGCCGACGCGTCCAGGACTACGCCATGACGGATACGCCAGAGCTACCGTTCACGATTCCCGATGCCGCCGACTTGGCCGACCTCGAACGCCTATTGGGCGAGGTCGACCTCGACGGCGGACTCGGGTTCGCCGCACGACCCATCGGGTTGCCGAACGGCGTGCCGACCCTGCGCGTCGAGCGCCGACCGGCGGCACCCACGGGCGACCACGTCTACAAGTTCACGGTCTCGAACGACTTGGCCGTTCCGATGCGGGACGTGCGCGTCGAACACGAAGTGCCGACGAACACGAAGTGCGTCGGCGTCAAGCCGGCCGCCCGGCTCAACGGAAACAAACTCACCTGGGACCTCGACGAAATCGCCCCCGGCTGGCACGTCACGCTTCGGGTTCGAGTCGTGCCCATCGACCCGGGCGAGCCGTTCTCGACGGACTCCGCGAACTTTCGCGTCTCGCACACGACGGCCGAAGTCGTCCGCAAGCCCGTGCTCGCGTTGCGAATCGAGGGGCCGAGTGAAGTGGCGCTCGGCGAGGCCGCCGAATGGCGACTCGAGATCGGCAACGACGGCCTGGCGCCGGCGACCGGGGTCGAGTTGTTCGCCAAACGCGGGCCGGGACTCTCCGGCCCGGAAGGCGAGTCCGATTCGATCGTCGCGCTCGGCACGCTTGAAGTCGGCGAGGCGATCACCGTTTCGATCGGCGGGCTCGGTTCCGTGCCCGGCCTGAGTCCGATTCGGGTGACCGCGTCCGCCGAGGGCCTGGCCGATCTCGTGGCCGAGCACGCGGTCCAGGTCACGGTCGCGCGCGTCACCGCCGAATGGTCTGGGCCAACGTCCTGGGTGCTCGGCGCGGAGGCCGACGCGAACCTGGTCCTTCACAATGAGGGCACCGCCGAAGCCAAGAATCTGTTCGCCACGTGGTCCGTCCCGGCCGGGCTCGAAGTCGTGCATACTTCGGACGGCGTCGAAATTGAACCAACGGGCGATGCACTCGGCGTGCAACTCACCAGCCTGCCCGCCGGTGCCGGTCGATGCTGGACGGTTCGCCTTCGCGCCACGAGTCCCGGCGACTGGGATGGCACATCGCAAGTCGTCGCCGAGGGCCTGGAGCCAATTCGCGGCACCTATCCGGCCAACATCGACTTCGGGCCCGACTCCGTTGGGGTGCTGGCCGGCTTCGCGAACGAACTCGATGCCTCGCTCGCGCGCACCGCGAACTTCCCGACTCGGTCGACCGGTTCAATCGAGGCCGGAGTTCGTTCCGTGATCTTCACGCTCGGGCCAACGCAATACGCCTTGCCGCTGAATTCCGTCGTCGAGATCGGCTCGCCTCTGCCGACGACGCCGGTCCCCCACATGCCCGCCTGGATCGAAGGCGTCGCCAACTGTCGCGGCGATGTCGTCTCGATCGTGAACCTGTGGCGCTTCGCCGGCTTCGCCGGGACGCCGACGCCCGCTCGTCGCCTACTGTTGGTCCGCGACCCCAACGGCTCGGACCTGAGCGCCGGCTTCCTGGTGGACTTCGTGAGCGGAATCCAGGCGCTGCCGAACGAACGCACTCCGGTCGCGGACGTGCGTGCGACCGACCCGCTCTCGGCCGTGGCCGTCGGCGTGGCATCGGTCGCTTCTGGACTTGTCGTGGAATTGAACCCGAGTGAACTCCTGGCCGCGACTGCGGCCGGCTAACAACGATTTATTCGACCCCCTCGAGATGGAGTGTTCGCGATGGCAACTGGTTCCCGCCGCTTCGGGTTTCTCCCCAAGGAAACTCTGTTCTGGCACAAGATCGCGGCCGTGTGCGCCGTGTTCTTCATTCCGCTCGGCGTGCTGCTCTACCTGTACATCGGCGAAAAGAACAAGTCGATCGCGTTCGCCGAAAAGGAACTGATCGGTACCGAGTACCTGCGACCCTGTCGCAACTTGATGGAGCACGTCTCGAAGCATCGCCAGTTGGTCAAGGAGAACGGCGATTCGGGCGGCGCGGCCGAGGTGTCGCGGACCGTGTCCGCAATCGATCGCGAGCTTCGCTCGCTCGAACAACTCGACGCCAAGTACGGCGTCGCCCTGAGCCAGGACGACCGCAAGACCGGCGAGTTCTTGGCTTCGCTCAAGGAACAATGGCAAGCGGCACGCAGTAAGTCGGGCTCGGCCGACGAATCGCATCAAAAGATCATCGGCACGCTGCGTCAACTGATCGGCCTCGTCGGCGATACTTCGAACTTGATTCTCGACCCCGATCTCGATTCGTACTACCTGATGGACTCGGTGCTGTTGAAGCTCCCGGACGCCCAGGACCAGATTCAATCGCTCGTGGACTTCAGCGAAGAATTGCTCGAGCGCAAGACGCTGTCGCAGGCCGATCGCACCGATCTGGTCGTGCGAACCGGACTGTTGCGTTCGTCGGTCGATGGCACGAACAGCCCCCTGAGCGGCCTGCGCGTCGCCATGAAGCCGGTGAACGATTCGACGGCCAACAAGTCGCTGAACGCATCGCTCGACCCGCCCCTGACGGGTTATGTCGCCTCGACCGAAGGCTATCTGGCGGACTTGAAGAAGCGCGTGATCGACCCCGAGAAGCCCACGATGACGCCGTCCGAGAACGCCAAGGCGGCCGCCGTCGCCCTCGATGCCAACTATCGACTGTGGGACGAAGCGACCAAGCAACTCGACGGGCTCTTGCAGAAGCGGGCCGGCGTCTTCGCCCAGGCGAAGTGGACTGCCCTTGGCGTGGCCGCCCTGGCGGTCGGTCTCGCGCTCGCCTTGCTCATCACGCGTGGCGTTGTGAAGCAGATCGACTCCATGACGCAATTGTTCGTCGAGTTCCAGGGGGGCAACTTCCAGGCTCGCGCCAAGGTCGTGACCCACGACGAACTCGGGCGAATGGCCACGACTTTGAACGACAACATTCTGCCGCTCGTCCAGTCTCGCGACGAACGCGACCAGATTCAAACTTCGATCATCAAGCTGCTGAACGACGTGGACGGAGTGGGTGCGGGCGACCTGACCAAGGAAGCCGAAGTGACGGCCGACATGACCGGGGCCATCGCGGACTCGTTCAACGTGATGATCAACGAACTTCGCAAGGTGGTCGGTCGCGTGCAGACGGCCGCCTCGCAGGTGAACCATTCGGCGGTGCAGATTCACCAGACGGCCAATCACCTCGTGCAAGGTGCCGAATCTCAGGCCGAGCAGATCGTGCAAACGACGGCCGCGATCGACGAAATGGCCGCCTCGATCAATCAGGTGTCCGACAACGCCGCCGTCTCCACGCAGGTCGCCCAACAATCGCTTCAGACCGCGAAGAACGGCAGCACGGCGGTCGAAAACACGATCGAGGGTATGGTTCGCATCCGCGATCAGGTGCAAGAGACCGCCAAGCGAATCAAGCGGCTCGGCGAATCGTCGCAGGAGATCGGCCAGGCCATTCAGCTCATCGACGACATCGCGGATCGAACCAGCATCCTGGCGTTGAACGCGTCGATTCAGGCCGCCATGGCCGGCGAGGCGGGTCGTGGCTTCGCGGTCGTCGCCGAGGAAGTCGAGCGCCTGGCCGTCCGCTCGTCGGACGCCACCAAGAAGATCGCGACCCTGGTGAAGAGCATTCAGGGTGAAACGACCGAAGCGGTCGCTGCCATGGAGAAGAGCATTCAGGAAGTGGTCGAAGGTTCGCGGCGTGCGAATCAGGCCGGTCAGGCCCTCGGCGAGATCGAACAGGTCTCGACCAAGTTGGCCGAACTGATTCAGGCGATCTCGCTGGCCTCGCGGCAACAGGCCCGTGGCTCGGAAGCTTTGGCCCGATCGATGACCGACATTTCGTCGATCACGCAACAGACCGCGGCCGGCACGAAGCAAACCGCCGAATCGGTGACCGACCTGTCCGGCCTCGCCCGTCGACTCACCGAGTCCGTCAGTGCGTTCAAGCTGCCCGTCCGCGCAAACGACTTCGACCACG
>JANLUE010000552.1:0-1662 GCA_031363325.1 Gemmataceae bacterium | reverse complement strand
GCCGCACGACGGGCCGCTGTTCACAATGCTCACGAGTCGCCGGGCCGATTCGAGCGTGAAGTTCGCCGGGAAGTTGGCGATCACCAGAACGCGGAAGGGCTCGGCCACTTCGCCGGCGTGCGCGTTGTACTCCTCGATCGTCTTGTACTGATTGCGCAGATACTTCTGGATCACCGTTTCCATGTGGGCGGTGACATCGGTGAGTCTCTTCTCAATCTGTTGCGGCTCGGTCCAGATGCGCGAGCCGACGAGTTGTTCGTCGTAGTCGGCGAGATGCATGAACGCGGCGAAGTTTTCCCCAAGGCCCACCGGGTCGATAATCGTGAAGCGCAGTTTGCCCGGCGGAATGGCCGTCAGCAAGCGCAGCATGATCGCTTGAATCGCCTGCACGCCGCGTTGCCGGCCCTGATCCTTCGCCTTAAGCAACAGCGAACAGCGATCCGGGAACGGCAGGAACGCCGGCACCCGCATGCGGATTGGCAACGTCGGAACATCACCGTCGTCGTCGAGTGGGATGCCGCCCGGCAGGCGCATCAGGTCGATATCGAAGTCGCCGAAGCGAACGCCCGCTGGCACGCGAATGGCCGCCGGCGGGTTGTACCAGAAGGGGCTATTCCAGTCGGGGAAGTGTTCGAGTCCGTTGGCGCGAAGCTTGTTGATCGCCCGGCCGACGCGGTCCTGGCCGTCGCGCCATTCGACGGAGATGATCCGCTCGGCCGCAGCGAGCGCCTCCTGGGCGTCCTGCGTCGTGTCCTTGAACGCCTGCTCCGCGTTGTTCGACGCGTCAGCGTACCGTGCAATGCAGTCAGCCGTCGCCCGGCTGAAATGTTCGTCGGCCCCGTCCGTCGATTCGGTTCTCCAGAGTCGAAGCCGCTCGCGGGTTCGGCCGTAGCGATCGGTCGCGTCGCCAAGCTCCGTCTTGCGGCGATTGGCGGCGTCCTCCATGATCGGCCGAAACGCCTTGTCGGCCTGGGCCTTCGAGCGATCGCGATCGCCGGCCGCCTCGGCCATCCGCCGGGCGTATTCGGAATCGGCCCGCTTCAACAAGATCGTGCGGGCCTCGGCCACGCGACCGACGGCCGACGCGAACGCCGCCGCCCGAGCATAGGCCCGCGACAACGCCATTCGGCGAACCAGCCAGTGAACCAGGGCCGATATGCCGAGTGCCGCAACCGCCCCCCCGACGATCGGCAAAAACTTCTCATCGAAGAAGATCACTGGAATCGCGGCCAGGACGGCGATCGGCACCAGGAAAATGAAGAATCCGACGGCGGTCCCGAGCCGAAGCGAGCGCGAGTCGCGGAGGTCGCTCAGGGCTTGGTCTGCCAGGGCGAATTGATCCTCGATCGCCTGCAACGGATCGACGACGACGCCGCTGTCGGCCTTCGACGCGGGAACCTCAATGTCCTCACGGGCCAAGTTGGCGCGGGCGAGCGGCGTCTCGGCCTGATTCCACATCGCCCCGATCCGTTCGGCCGTCGCGGCCCCGTGTCGGCGCGCCAATTCGCGTTCGTCGGTCGCTTGCTTCTCGGCCGCCTCGTAAAGCGAATCCGCCGTCCAGCGGGCGTCCTGGAGGGCCGACTTCGCTTGTTTTTCGGCCGCGTCGCATTCCTCGGTCACGCGTTGTTTGATCGACGTGTATTCCGCTTCGGCCGCGTCGAG
>JANLUE010000545.1:0-5037 GCA_031363325.1 Gemmataceae bacterium | reverse complement strand
TTTGGTGCCGCTTCCGGGATGAACGCTCGGGGCACTTGGTGGTAAGGCGAGGGCGGGCGGACGAACTCGGGGCCAGGCAATAGTGGCGTTGACTTCGACTTGAAGATCGGCGTCGCCGGCGGCGGGATGAGCAAGTTGGGGCCGACCACACGCGGCGCGGGCAAGCCCGGCGCGATGATCGTTGTCGGTTTGGCTTGATCGTCGAGGGGCGGGACCATCGGGCCATCGGGCACGAGCCCCGGGAGTTCTTTGGGCTTCGCGACCGGTTGAGGCTTGCCGATTCGGGCGGCCGGGTGGCCCGAGGTCCAGGCCGCTTCGACGATCGGGGCGGGCTTCGTGCCGTCCGGGCGCAACGGGACGGCGGGCTTCCATTCGACATCGTCCGCTCGGACGACCACGGAACTTGCACAGATCACCCAGATCGCCCACCGATTCATGGTCTCGCTCCTTGACTCGCATTGCGAGTTGATGTCGCGTGGGCATGGCGGCCCCGGCCTCGAAGCCATCGGCCGGGGCTAGCTGCTTGTCGCCGAAGCGGCTCCCGGACTCGGACCGCTTCGCGGTCTCCGACTTGACTCGGGGAGTCGCTTCGGCGACGAGCAGCTAAACCCGAATCGCGGTGAGAACCGGAGTTTTTGTTGGATGGGCGAGCCGGGGGTCGTTAGCCCCTCGGGTGACGCCGCAATGGCTTCCCTCAAGTTGGTTTGCTTGGAAGGGGCAAGCAAACGCGGCGTCACCCGAGGGGCTAACGCCCCCCGGCTCGCCTATTCAACAAAGACTCGGGTTCTCCACGTGATTCGGGTTTAGTAAAGATGTTCGCTCAAGACTGACCATCGGGCAAATGACTTAACAAAGCTGGCACGCCGACTTCATTCGTTCCGCACGCCATTGAGCGAGGAATCACGCAATGCGTTTACTTTTCTTGGTCGCCCTGACGCCCCTGTTCGCTCGCGCCGACGACTGGCCGCAGTGGCTCGGGCCGCAGCGCGATGGTTACTGGCGCGAGACCGGGCTCATCGAGAAGTTCCCCGAAGGCGGGCCGAAGGTGCTCTGGCGGCAGAAGTGTGGCATGGGGTACGCCGGGCCGGCCGTCAGTCAGGGCCGCGTGTTCGTGCCGGATCGCGTTCTCGATGGCCAGAACCCCGACAATCCGTTTCTGCCAAAGGCCGTCGGCGGCACCGATCGGCTATTGTGCCTCGACGAGAAGACGGGCGATCAACTCTGGAAGTTCGAGTACCCCGTCGAATATCGCGTGAGCTACGCGGCCGGTCCGCGTTGCACGCCGACGGTCGATGGTGATTTGCTCTACTGGCAAGACACGATGGGCGACCTATTCGCTCTCGAGTCGAAGACCGGAAACGTCGTCTGGAAGAAGGATTTTCGCAAAGACTACGACGCGCCACTGCCGATCTGGGGCTTCTCATGCCACCCGCTCGTCGATGGCGACAAGTTGATTGTCATGGTCGGCGGGACCGAAGGTCGCGGAGTGATGGCGCTCGACAAGAAGACCGGCAAGGAAGTCTGGAAGGCGCTGACGATCGCTGGCGATCTCGGCTACAACTCGCCGGTGATCTTCGACGTGAACGGCCAGCGCGTCCTGATCATTTGGCACGGCAGTGCAGTCGTCGGCTTGAACCCCGAGACGGGCAAGAAGCTCTGGGAATACCCGTGGAAGATTCAGGCCGCCTTGACTGCGGTGCATGCTCGGTTGGCGAACAAGTCGCTGCTGTTCCTGTCGGCCTTCTACAACGGCTCGCTGTTGCTCGACATTGGCGGCAGCGAACCGAAGGTCGTTTGGAAGAGCAAGGCCAAACCGGGCGAGGCGTCGGTGCAGCCGAACAACACGCTCGATTTACATAGCATCATGCCAGCCCCGTATATCGTGGACAATCACATCTATGGAGTGTGCAGTTACGGCGAACTCCGCGGCCTCGAGTTGATGACGGGCAAGCGCCTCTGGGCGACGCACGAAGCGACGACCGGCAAGTCGGCCCGGTGGGGCAATGCGTTCATCGTGCCCAACGGCGAGCGCGTGTTCCTGGCCGACGAACGCGGCAACCTGATCATCGCCAAGCTCTCGCCGAGCGGCTACGAGGAAATCAGCCGGGCTAAGATCCTCGAAGCGACCAACAAGTACGCCCAAAACCGATCCGTCGTGTGGAGCCATCCGGCGTTCGCCAGCCAAAACGTCTGCGCCCGGAACGACAAGGAAATCGTGGCGTATTCGTTGAAGAAGTGAAGTTACGACAGCGGCAAACGAACGTGGAACACGGTCCCCGCGCCGGGAGTCGATTCGAATTCCACGGTGCCGCCGTGTTCGCCGACGATCTTGCGGGTCACGAACAGCCCAAGGCCCGTGCCCTGTTTTTTGGTCGTGAAATACGGGCGAAACATGCGGTCGCGGTGGGCCGGGTCGATGCCCGACCCATCGTCGCGGACCGCGAGTTCAATCACCGCACCATCGGCCCGCGCCGTCACTTCAATGAGGCCCCCCTTGGCGGTCGCGTCGATCGCGTTCAGCACCAGGTTGAACACGACTTGCACCAGTTGATCGCGCACGCCGTGGAGCACCGGCAAGTCGTTCGGCAACTCGGCCCGAATCGTACGACTCTTCGTGCCGCGATAATATTTGGCGATGCCGAGCGCCTCGTCGACGATTTCGTGGACCTGGAACCTGGCCCGTTCCAGGCTGGCGGGTCGGCTGAAGGTCGTGAGTTCGCGAAGGATGCCCTGGATGCGCGCCAGTTGTCCGCCGACCAACGCGAGCTTCTCACGGGTGTAGTCGTCGGGGTTGCGCCGTTCGAGAACTTGCACGATCGTACTGATCGACGTGAGCGGATTGCCGACCTCGTGGGCGATGCCCGCCGCGAGCAGGCCGAACCCGGCCATCTTGTCCTGATGCATCAATTGCGCCTGCGTCTCCTGGAGTTCGCGGGTGCGGTCGTCGATCCGCGTTTCGAGTTGCGTTTGGTTCTCGCGCAGTGCCACGTTCAACGCCCCGAGTCGTTCGCCCACCTGCCGCAAGAGTCGGCCGAGTTCGCTCGACGCCCAGGTAACCCAACCGAGAATAACCAACATCATCAAGACTGAAAACCCCGCTCCTTCCTGATGAGGCACTCGGACGAACACCGTGCCGTAACTCAGGCAATGCAACAGGAACGTCGCATACGTGATGCGTGGCGCGTACCGCAAGGCGCAACACAAGAGGGAGAGCAGATAGTAGAACCGGAACGGGCTCGCGAGATTGTTCTCGACGAGGCACAACAGGCCGATGAACAAGGCCTCCATCGCGGAGACCACCATCGGCGAGTCGCCAAGAAACACCCGTCGATTGCGATAGAACCAGGTGTCGAGAATCGTGTACCCCAGGCCCAGCGCCAGGATGCCATTGAGCGTGAGTGGGTCGGCGGCCGTTGGGCCGAACGTGGCGTAGATGAACCCCAGGAGGAGGCCGAACCAGCGAATCTTGACGACGATCGCCTCGGCATCGAGGTCGGCCGTCGTGGGGAGCGGATTGGGAATCAAGTCTGGCCTTCCGTTTCAAGAAGGACAGTTTAGCGGTCCAGCGCGCGATGGACGGTTCGCGGAGCGACGGTCTACGAGCGCAAGTATCGCGTCGGAATCTCCGCACCGGCGACCGCCAGCAGTTTGCCGATCCGGCACGATTGGTACACGTTGATCCGGAAGTCCGGGCACGTACTCACGAGGCAATAGGCGTCGACCGGCTTGAAGCCGTAGTCGGCGACGAGCCATTCGATGAGGCTCACCGTGGCCGTCTCGATGGCCGCTTCCAGGGGGCGGTACGCATAAAGCGATACAATTGCGTCCGGCTTGACGATCCGCATCCACGGGACGCGTTTCCCCTTCACGATGTCGAACTTCAGGCGCACGGTCGATTGCGTTTCGGCCGCGGTCCCGGTGAACTCCGTGTCTCCTTGCGAAGCGTGCACGTCGCCGAGATACACAAGTCCGCCCGCGTGCCAGACGGGGAGGTGAATTTGGTTGCCGGGAGCGACATCGCGAACGTCGAGGTTGCCGCCCCATTCGCCCTGGCCGTCGTTGCTCGTGGTGACCTCGCGATCGGGTGCGCAGCCGATCGTGCCGATGAACGGCGTGATTGGCCAACTCACACGATCGCTGAAGTGTAGCGTACCATCGCGGGTGGTGCCGGATGGGCCGGGGGAATGGCGGAAGATCTTGGTCGTGTACTCGGTCGAGCAATCGGGGAACCGTGCCGAATCGCCGAGCGGGCCACGCCGTGGGCCGACCGCGATCCACGAATACGGCTCGACGGTAATGCTCTCGATCGAGACGACGAGAGTGTCGCCCCGCTCCGCCCCTTCGACGAACACCGGCCCGGCGATGGGATTGACCAACGGCGGATTGCGATCGAACCCGGGACGCTTGCCGGGGATCGCCTTGTCCCCTGGCGATTGGAAGTACCCCCCACTCGCGTCCCAGGTCTCGACCTCGAACGCCTCGCCGGGTTGAACGCGCAGCAGCGGTTCGTCCCGCCAGTCGAAGGCGAACTTGCGAGCCGATTCGCGGAGGATGCGTTGCATGCGTGACTATTTCTTGAGCTTGCGAATCTGGGCAGGAGTCAGGCCGGTGAGGCTCGAAACATTGTTCGATCCGTGTGTCAGGCTACTTCTTGAGTTTGCGGATCTGTGCGGGAGTTAACCCCGTGGCCTCGGCGATTTCCGTGATCGGTCTTTTGAGTTGAAGCAGGCGCTTGGCGATGGTCTCGCTCCGCTTGGCTTCACCCTCTTCGACGCCTTCCTGATAAACACGCGTCTTTCGCATGTCGGTGACTTGCAACATTTTTTCGATCTCCGCTCGCGACCACTTGGGGAACTGGTGGACGATCACCGTCTCGATGAATTGTAGCAGCGCCTGCTCCGCTTTCCGGCCCAGCTTGGCCGACTTCACGCGCGGGACCATCGACCGGGCTTTCGCCAGGGCCACCTCGGGCCAAATACGGCCGGCGTTCCTCGGCTGGTAGCCCGACGCGTCAGCGAGGGTCGGCCAACTTCCGCG
>JANLUE010000502.1:0-4325 GCA_031363325.1 Gemmataceae bacterium | reverse complement strand
GGCCGACGCGGCGAACACGAACTCGTCGCGGACGATCGGGGTCGAACAGTTGGCGATCTGGTTGGCCGGTTGGTCGTAGTGCCAGAGGATTTTGCCATCGGCCGCGTCCACGCCAATCACGCCCCCATCGACGAACTGCACGTACTGTTTGGTCCCGGCCAACGTCGCGAGGACGACGGAAGAATATCCGGCCACGGAGTATTGCTTCGGCGCGCCACGTTTCTTGCCCATCGGGTTCTCTTCCGGTGGCTTGCGGGCGAGGGTCTTTGCGTCCGCCTTCCAGACCACGTCGCCGGTCGCCTTTTTGAACGCGACCAATACGGCATCATCCGCGCCCGGCGTGCCGATCACGCGATCGCCGTCGATCAGTGGCGATTCCGTGAACGCCCAGTTGCCAGCCTTCCCGGTGAAGTCTTTCTTGTAACTCTTCTGCCATTTCAGGTCGCCCTTCTCGATCTCGACGCAGACGATGTTGCCGTCCGAACTCACGGCGTAGGCGAATCCATTGTCGATCGTCGGGGTGGATTTCGGGGCCGCGTAGCCGCCGGTCTTCTGGCCGACCTTCACTTCCCAGACCCGCGAGCCATCGTCCGCCTTGAGGCAAATCATGAACTCGTCGGCCCCCTTCGTGCCGAGCAAGTAAATCCGCCCGGCGCTGATCGACGGCGTCGAATAGCCGTCGCCGAGCCCGGTGATCTTCCAGGTCTGCTTGGGCCCGTCAGTCGGCCATTCTTTGAGAAGGCCAGTCTCTTTCGAGAGTCCGGTGCGGTCCGGGCCACGCCATTGCGGCCAATCGAACGCTCCCGGTTCGGCCGCGACGATTGGCCCAGCGATCAGCGCCAGGACGAGGATCAAGCGACAAGTCATGAACGGTCCTCATGGAGTGAGCCAAACCAATATCCGATTAAACCCCGGCCCCGTTGACAAGCCCCGGTACGCCGATTGCTTCGTTGGTCCATCTGGTGCCAATGTCACTCTCCTCGAGGTTCCTCATGCGAACTTTGCACGGCCGACCGCTCGTCGCGGCGCTCGCCGTTGTCTTGCTGACCAGTAGTGTCCGAGCACAGGCCCCGCCGGTGGCCTCGGACAACGTCGAACAACTCACGCGTGGCCCCGTTCACGAAGCGTTCGGGCAGCCCGTATCGTTCAATCCGACTGCCGGGTTCATCGCACCGAAGGCTCCGCCCGAGGCCGTGGAAGAGGTGGCCCCCGATCAAAAGCCGGACGGCGACGATGTCGCCTGGATCTCCGGATACTGGAGCTGGGACGACGAAGCCAAGGACTTCATCTGGGTGAGCGGCTTCTGGCGAACGATCCCGCCGGGGCGCACCTGGGTGCCCGGTTATTGGAACAAGACTACCGAAGGTCACCAGTGGGTGTCCGGCTACTGGGGCGCGGAAGCTTCCACGGAAGTGACTTATTTGCCCGCGCCACCGGAAAGTTTGGAGAACGGGCCCGTCGGCGACGCGCCGACGGCCGAGGCGATCTGGGTGCCGGGTTGCTGGCTGTGGCAGCCGACCAACCGATACGCCTGGCGCGGGGGCTATTGGGGTGCCGCCTATTCGGATTGGGTCTACACCTCGCCGCACTACGAATGGACGCCGGCCGGCCACGTGTTCGTGGACGGCTATTACGACTACCCGTTCGAGCGTCGTGGGCTATTGTTCGCGCCGGTGAGTTTTCGCAACTACCGGCCGGGCTTCGCGTATACGCCGAGCCTGGTTCTCGACACGCGATTCCTGTCGATCGCACTGTTTACCCGGCCGCGTTATCAGCACTACTACTTTGGCGATTACTATGCCGCGAATTACTCGCGTGCCGGCATCTACCCCTGGTACGCCTGGCATAACACGCGGTCCGGGTACGACCCCCTGTTCGCGCATTACGACTTCGTCTCGAGCCGACGCAACCCGCGCTGGGAGGCCGACCTCCGGCAAACTTATGCGAGTCGCCGCGACAACGAGGCGCTACGTCCGGCCCGAACTTACGCGGCCTTGAGCACACAGATTCGCGCGTCCAATGCGACGGCCGCGAGCCAGTTGACCATCGCTCGCCCGCTGAGCGACGCAACCGCTCGTGACTTCCCGACTCCGGTCGTGAAGGTGGATGCGAAGCGGGCCGAGACGATCAAGCAGAACGCGAAAAGCGTTCGCGACTATCGCGAGGAACGCGTCAAGGCGGAAGCGAAGGTGATGAACGACAATCCGACCAAAGGCACGCCGCGGACGGCGCCCGTGCAGACCAAAGCTCCGCAAGCCCCGACTCTCGTGCCGCCGATGCCGAAGGGAACTGCGCCGAGGGTTCGAGTGCCCGAGGCTCAGCAGACGCCAAAGGTCGATGCGAAGCCGCCCGCGCCGCCGAAAACGCGCCTCCCCAATCCCGAAGACGTGATGAAGCCGGACTTCACGCGGCCCCGGCCGCCGGTCGCCCAACCGCCGGTCAAGAAGGAAGCCCCGCCCGCGAAAACTCCGCCGCCGAAGCCGAAGGGCAAAGGGAAGGACGACTAAGCGTTGTGGAGTTTGAGATTCGGAGTTTTGGAAGTGTTAGGCTGGCCAAAGCTCCGAATCTCGTTCTGAAAGGACTTAGCCGACGGCATCGACCAGGCGATTCACTTCCCTCAACGACTCGGCGTGCTGTTCGACGCGTCAGCGAGGTAATTGCCGACACGATCAATGGACTCGCCAGCGTATTGGGAAGTAAGTCGATTCCTCACTGGCGCGTCGAAATATTGTCCTGGACCAACGAGACTCTATCAACCGGAAGGTCGTTTTCGACCTTCCAAGAGCTTATGCCACCTATCGGAACTATTTCAATTTCACCACCCCGGGAAGCCGGCCTTGGTCAGCCGCTCGCGGATCGCGGGCAGGTCGGCCACCTGGACGCTGCCATCGGCGTTGCCCCAGACGATCAGGCGGCCGTCCGGAGTGATCTCGGGGCGCTCCATGCTTGGGACCACGTCCGGGCTCAGTCGCACGAAGCCTTCCTTTGCGCCGGGGACACACAGTTCAAAATGCGACTCGGCCGTGAACAAGAGCGCGTACTTCGTTCCGAGCAACACGCCTTCGTGCGGGCCCGAGACCCGGTCTTTTTGACCTTTGGCAAAGGGCAGGCTTCGCAGCATTCGGACTTCCGAACCCGGATAGTATTCGATCGTCGAGCCGTCCGTGCTGATCCGCGCTCCGCCGTCCGCGTTCAGCTTCGAGAGGTCGGTCTCCCAGAGCTGCTCGCCCGTGTGGCCGTCGAAGGCGATCGCGCGATGCGTCTCCTTGCGTCCATCGCGAAGGCCGACCGCCAGCATGACGCTGCCGTCCGGCGTGCCGAACATGTCGTAGACGTGCCAGGCGAAGTCGGCGTGTTCCGCGAGCAACTTGGCTTCTTGGCCGGCCACCAATTCGTACTGGCGGACTCGACGCGGGTCCGTCGTTGGAGGCACACCCGCGACCGCGTAGGCCGAGCCGCTTCGCGTTTCGGTGCGAATGATCCAGGCCCGACCGTCGGCCGAGATGCCGAGTCGATTGCTCAGGGCGGGTTTGAGCGGCCAGGTATCGACGAGCTTGGCGAACCCCTTGGCGTCGGCCGGCAGTTCCCAACGGCGGGCTTCCCGGCCGCCCACCACGACCAAAGATCGGCCGTCGTTCGTCAGGCGAAGATCGGTGTGGTCCGCGTAGAGAGCGCGTGGAACCTCCACGCGAGCGATCAGTTCGCCGGTGGCCGTGTCCCACACTCCGGCCTGCCAGAACTGCGTGAGGGCCGCGACGCGTCGCCCGTCGGGCGTGACGGCCGCACGCTTCACCTGGCCAGCGAGGCCACGCAGCGACTGGATGCCACGCCCCGGCTCGAGCCGATGTAAGTCGACATGACCGTGCGAACCAAAGATCGCGAGCGACGCCGTCGCCATGTGCCGCCCATCGGGGGACAAATCGACGGCGGCCGCGAATCCCCGTCGCGTCGAGCCTTGCAACAGCGGCCGGCCCGACTCGACATCCCACATCCAGCCATAGTCACGACCACTCGAGGCGAGTGTCGTGCCGTCGCGGCTGAAGCACAGCCCGAGAATTTCATTCTCGGAGACGTGGTTCGTGAAGTGCAACTTCTTGTCGTCGACGCCCCAGACCGACAGCGTGCCGCTTCGGCTGCCAGCGGCAATCAACCAACCGGCACCTGGCGTCGGTTTCGCGACTACCTCTCGGGTCCGGCCGAACGTCAGAGTCGACACGTGGTCCGTGTCGAGCGTGAACTCGGCGACGACGACCGGGCGGTCAACAATCGAGTAGACTGAGATCCGACCATTTTCGGAGCCGATGGCCAGCAGTCGGCCATCGGCG
>JANLUE010000494.1:0-4043 GCA_031363325.1 Gemmataceae bacterium | reverse complement strand
TGTCGCCGACCAGCTTGAGCCAATCGCCGGCCGCCGGCATGTCCGTGGGTGCCGTGCCCTTGGGGGAATCGACGAACTTTCCGACTCGGCGTTCGAGTTCGTTGCGCCAGATGATCGGGTACAGTTTGACGCACCGCTCGCTGATTTCGGTGTCGGCCGACGACTTGCCGGCCAGGACCGCGTCGGTCGCCGGGTAGCCGATGGTCAGCAGTTCCTTGGACGCCTTCTCGCGATCGCGGTAGTCCTTGTCGCCGAGTTGGGCCACGAGTTCGACCGCCCGCTTCTTGAGGTCGGCCTCGGTCGGTGGGGCCGATAGGCTGAGTGCGAGTACGAACAGGAGGCTCATTTCTTGGCCCCCCGTTCGAGCCACTTCTTGCGGGCGGCCGCTCGCCGATCTGGATTCTCAAATTCGCAATCGTCGACGCTTAGGAGTTTGTCGCCGCGAAACCCGTAGTCCATCGGCTTCTCGCCGGCCAGGACGATGCAGGCGCAGAGGGCCACATCGCCAAGCAACACGGATCCGTTGTTCGAGTAGCTGAGCAGAGTGTTATCGCTCGTCAAAGGCGCGATGCGTTTCACATCGTCGATGCGGCCCAGCGAAGTGAGGCATAACAGTGCGGCGGACCGGGCCACGTGCCAGGCCTTCGGATCGGTCGCGCTTTCGATCGCGAAGGCTCGTGCCTCGGGCATTTTCACGGTGCCGATCAAGACAAATGCCGCTCGTACGAGGTCGGCTTCGACACCAACTCGTTCGTCGATGTTCCGTGGACCTTTCAGCCACGCGTAGAGCAAATTGCGAAGTGGGGCCGAACCAGGGCCGACGAAATTTGCCTCTTCAATCTTCTGAAAAAGTGGCGGTTCTCGCGAAACCCCGACCGATGTCATTCCCGGATGACTCGTGATTAACAGGAACAACGCCAGTTCGGCTCGATTCGGCACAACTCGAGGCGGTGGCGGCGTGCTTTGGATCGCGCCAAGGACCTGTTCTTCCGAGTTCGGAAAACACATTCGCTCGAGATGTCGACAATAGACTTGGCTACCCGCCGAACCGGCGTCATCAATTTGATCGATGAGTTTCGAGTTGGCGAGATACATCTCCGCATACAATTCCCGCGCCTCGCGCGTATCGCCGGTGACGGCAATGAATCGTTTCAGCTTGGGCAAGTCGTCCGGCAGACTGTGGCGACGTTCGAGGACCACCGAGACGCGTTGCCGAACGGCCTGTTCCTCGGCGAGGGGGATGAGCTTCTTCGATCGTTCGGCGATTTCGAGGTCGGCGTGGTGTTGGCTGCGGCGCAGCGCTGGCAGGGCGAAGCGGCCGAGTTGCACGAGGTTGCGGCCCGCCGACTCGCGGGCCGCGAAGGTCTTCGCGCCCAGTCGATTCACCAGGTCTTCCGCCTGGACGACCGGGTTTTGCGAAATGATCGCGAGCAAAATCGCTGCCGGGAGCATGGCCGGTCTCTCCGGCTATTTTTTCAGTGGCGCTTTGTCTTCTTTGACGGCGGGCTTCTTCGCTTCCGCTTTTGGAGCTTCGATTTCCTTGGGAACGATCGCCCCCGCGGTCGGGTTCTTGTCGACCCATTCCTTCCATTTCTTGCGAACTTCGTTCCGCTCCTTTTCCTCGGGGAAGCCGTAATAGATGTAGGACTGCGCGTAGAAATTGTTGCCGTTGCCGCCGTTGAGATTGGGAATGCCGTAACCAAAATCCTGCGGCTTCTGACCGAGCAATTGCATGTACACGCCGAGGGCCACGTCGCGGAATTGAACCGTCGTTTGGGGCCCGTTGCCGAAGTTCACCGTAGTCACAACACTCGCGTCGTTGAGATACGGTTCGAGGACCTTCGCGTGTTCCTTCTTGCCGAATTGAACGAGCGTCACCATGATTTGGGCCTTGTTGTACTGCTGCTGGGGCCCGTCTTTTTTCTCGAGCGCCCGCACGATCAACGGCAGCACTTCCGCCATCTTGATCTGAGCGGCGATTGCGAAGCCACGTTGCTGCAAATACGATTGTGGCTCGTTCTCGAGCCAGTTGAGGAACAATTTCTTCATGACCGGGGCGCGGTCGCCCGTCGTCAGGTCGCTCGTGAATTTCGTTCCGTTGAGCAGGACGTACGAGCGGCCGAAGTTTTGGTTGCCCTTGTTGAACCGCACGTCGGCCGAGGCCACGAGGAAGAACAACATGTCGGCCCGCGAGCCATAGGCCGCGTCCGGGTTGTACCGACCACTCCGGGCGGACACCATGTAGCGACCATAGGCCTCTTCGCAAAACGATTGATAATACTCGGCCGACTTGGCGGGGCTCGTCTCGGCGACCTCAAGTCCAACGTGATGGATGTTGATCATCTCGGCAAACGTTTCGCGGGCGAACTTGTCGTCGCCCGTGATCTTGATGAACGCCTCCAAGCCCGCGAGCCCCTTCGGCAACGGCGACTTCGGGTCCTTCAAGAGCAGTGCGAGTTTCTCGTCTCGTTCGCGGGCGGTCGCCTGGGGGAGCAGTTGCCGACAGCGTTCGCTGATCTCGAGGTCGGGGTTCTTGATGCCGTCGGTGAGCGCCGGGACGGCCGCCGAGCCGGCGCGCACGAGTTCGAACGCCGCCGAGTGCCGAACGCGGTACGACTTGTCGCCGAGCTTCTTGACGAGTTCGGCCGGCGCGAGGGGCGAACCGCTCCCCATGTCGGGGGCACCAACGAGGATCGCGAGACTGAAAGCGAGTGGGAGTGCGCTCATCGGGCAGGCTCCGGGAGCGGGCAGGTAGGAATATCGTAGGCCGGAATGGCACTCGATGGAAGCGAAAACTTGGTGCGCCGGCCGGGCCGCTCACTTCCGCGGCTCGAAGGTGCCGCCGTCGTGTTTGATCTTGCACTTGGGTACGGCCGCGCGGAACGCCTCCAGTCCCTTCGCCGTCACCTGGGTCCTCTGCACGTCGAGGGAGGCGAGGCCCTTGAAGTCCTTGAAGTGGGTCAACCCCGCGTCCGTCAGCCCCGTGTCGTTCAGGGTTAGGTCCGTCAGGTTCTTGAGGTCTTTCAACTGGGTCAGCCCCGCGTCCGTCACCGCCGTGCCGGCCAGCCCGAGTTGCGTCAGGGCCTTGAGGTTCTTCAAGTGCTCCAGCCCCACGTCCGTGACCTTCGTGAGGCCCACGTTGAGGAATTCGAGATTCTTGAGGTCTTTCAGGTGGGCCAACCCCACGTCCGACACCGCCGTGCCGCCCAAGGCCAGATACGTCAGGCCCGTTTGGCGCTTCAGGTAGGCCAGCCCCGTGTCGGTCACCGCCGTGCCGTAGAGGTGCAGGGATTTCAGGTTCTTGTGGTCCTTCAGGAGGGCCAATCCCGCGTCCGACACCTTCGTGTCGCCCAGGTTGAAGAACGTCATTTCCTTGAGGTCTTTCAGGTGGGCCAGCCCCGCGTCCGACACCGCAGTGCCGGCCAGGCTGATGCCGTCCAGTTTCTTGAGGTCCTTCAGGTGGGACAACCCGGCATCCGTCACCTTCGTGTGTGAAAGGTTGATACCGCTGAGACTGTTGTGGCTCTTCAGGTACTCCAGACCCGCGTCCGTCACCGCCGTCTCGCCCAGGTCGAGGTATGTCAGGCTCTTGCTGACCTTCAGATTCGCCAGCCCCTCGTCCGTCACCTTCAACTTCTGGAGGATCACGACGGTCAGCGTGAACGGCTCTTTGGGCAGGTCGGCCACGGCCTTGATGCGCTGATCCCCGCCGTTGACGCAGACGATCCCGCCTTGCGCGACGACCCACTCCGCCGCCTTGCGGTCCGAGTCGGCGACCGCTCCGAGAACGACGCCGTCGTGCTCGATCTTGCACGCCGGCAGCGCCGCAGCCAGCGCCTCCAGCCCCTTCGCCGTCACCTCCGTCTTCCGCAGGAAGAGATTCGTCAGCCCCTTGCACTCCTTAAGATGCTCCAACCCCCCGTCCGTCAGCTTCGTGCCGTCCAGGTGGAGGATCGTCAAGTCCTTGAGGTGGACCAGCCCCGCGTCCGACACTTTCCCGTCGGAGAGGTTGAGATTTGTCAGCCCCTTGAGTTCCTTGAGTT
>JANLUE010000447.1:0-6995 GCA_031363325.1 Gemmataceae bacterium | reverse complement strand
AGTAAAAGCTACCGTTTGGGCCGAAGCCTGCGGTGACATTGGCTTGAACCACCTTCAGCCCAGCCATCGGATCGACCACCGAATTCGGCGGCTGAGTCGTGCCGGAATTGTGGAACACGACGGTTTGCATAATCCCCGTGTTCGGCGTGCCATCGACGTTGTCCGGCGTCCACAAGCCCATCCGATCGTTCGGGTTCTGAACCATGGCATTGTTGAGCAATTTCGTGACGTGCACGCGGTAGATTGACCACGTCGCGCCGGTGCTATCGGAGTCGCTCAGTAAGGCGCGATGTCCACCGTGCATGTTGTCGTCGGCCCCGACCACCGGCGGCCCCGTGGCAAGTTCTCGTCCGCTGAACTGCTCACCCGCACTCATCGGGGTCAACGGATTGTGCAATTCCATCCACACTAACATTTCAGGTGACGGATATTGCGCAAGCTGCGGGAGGTTTGGATCCGATATCCGTTTAGTCGCATCAAACGGATCGGGCACACCGTTCACATCGTCGGGTCGGTTCGCATACCGAATGTGCATTTCGATCATGGTGAGCCGTGGGCGCTCGAAGCCAAAGACCCAGTTGGCCCGAACCTCGGCTTGATAAGCCGGCAGGCCAGCGATCGATTCGTTTGGCGGAATCACACCTGTGCCGTTCGGGTCTGTCCACTTAAACGTTGTGATGCAATCGTCGTCGTCCAGGTAATCGACGATGTTTACGGCCAGTTGCGCCAGATAGCGAAGCGCGTTGTATCGCGGCGTGCCCGGCCCGGCGGTGGTCGGGTTGATCGTCGGCGGCTCGCCCGTAGTCACATAGCGCAAGCGATCGAAGATGTCCTTCGCCAATTGCTGTCGATCCTTGACCGCGCGAGCGATGTTGCCAATGTTCGTCGGCGAAAGAGGTTGATCGATCCGAGCCCGGTAGTCCGTTAGTTTCCGATTGATGTCAACTGGGCCGAGCAAAGCGAGGCTCGCGCGATAGTACGCGTCGTGATCCGGCGGGTTTGGGTTTCCCATCCCGAGCACCGGATTCGGAGCGGCGGCCGTTCCCGGAGTTGGGTTCAACGGTTGCGCGCTGCCGATCGGGTACGGATGATTCGGGTCGATCGGTTGATAGTTCAATCCCAAGTTCGTCGACGACATCGCGCTGAGCCACGGAGCAGCACCCGGTAGGCCAAGGTCGTTGCTGATCGGCGTCGTGGCGAAGCGAGCATTGAGTTGGCCCGGCTGATATTGATTGTTCGCGAACGGCGCTGGAAGCGGGAATCCGCCCGATGGCATCGCGGCCAATTCGCTCGAGGAATAGTCCCCGTAATTATACTTCGCCGACAGAATGCGGAGTTCATCGACGCCAAAAACGCGGTCCGGTGCTCCGGCCTTGTTCGCCCAGCTCCGACCCGGCACCAGATACGGATTCAGCATGGACGGATGACCCGTCCGTTCATCGTAAGATGGCGGGCCGAGTACGAAGATGCCGTTGTCGTACGAACTGCGTCCGTCGGGTCGGTACGGATCGGCAAGTCCGCGGTGCGGCGGCGTAGTTCCAATAAATGGTTGCCCCCACACGAGGCCGGTCTGTCCTCGGACGAGCGCCGGGTCGCTGTATTGCTGAACGGTTGGGAACGGCGAGTAGGCACTGTAGTCGACCTGGCCATTGAACGATGCGCCGGTGCCGGGGGACGGCATGTTGTAGAGCGGATCGTTCGGGAAGGAGCGATAGCGCCGATTTGGTTTGCCATCGCCGCCGAATCGTCCATGTGCGACTTGAGCGGCACTCAATGGCGTTGGCCGCCCGCGGCTCATCGTCGCGCCGCCAACTGTGTCATCGCCCGGTGCCGCCGGCAGTGGCGGATAGATCCGCATGACTCGGGACGGATTCACTTCCCACGGTCCAACACCCTGGTTTGAATAATGGGCGTACTGCGTCGAGGGCGGGGGCGCGACGGGGACCGGCAGGAAGTTGCCCGCCGTGGAAATGTTGATTCGTCCATCGAGATCGAGAATGAGGAAAGCAACCAGCGGCTTGTAGCTCTTGCCCTGCCAGGTCCGAACTGGGAAATCGAGGTCCAGCCAAATACTGTCGGTTGGCTGGTTGATCGACTTGCCTTCCATGTTGGCGAGATCACCGTAGGTCCCGTCCGGGTTCACGATGGGATATGTGAATTCGCTCTGGCCACTTCTGGGCGGCCACTGATGATCCACCGGACGAGGGCGAAGGGTCAGTAGGCTGCCATAGGCGTTTGTCCAGGGATCATTGTCATTCGCCACCGGAGTCGGCGGTACAGCATTGATGCCCGAGGGCGAATTGACTGGTGGGCCTTGAACCAACCCGGTGCCAAAGTTTTTCATCAGCCATGGTCGATGAAACGACGGAACCAGGATTCGCCCGGAGGTCGGATCGATCGCGGCCAGGAACAGGTTGTTTTCGTCGGGATACGTATAGTTCGCGTTCTTCGCGTAATATCGGTAGTTGGCCGGAGCACCCGGAGCGCCTGTCTTTGGGTCGCGAGCGTAATTGTTATCAATTTCATACATGAGACCGTTTAATTCAATCACATTGCGTTGCCATGAGAAATTCACCATGTTTTCAGTGAAAGGCTGGATGCCGACGGGGAAAGTGCCGCCGGGACCAAACTGCGGATAGATGGTCGACGCTTTCACTCTTCCAATACCGTTGAAGGCCTGCGTGCTGTCCATAAATCGTGAAGGATCGACGTTCCACCCGTACATCGACCGGGCCAGATCATGCCCGCGCAGCACATTGAAGGCCCCCGGCAGGCCGTCCTGCACGCCATAGATGAGGTTCGACAACGACTGGTTGATGAGCGTTTCTGGTTCAGGGGGAGCGCCCTCGTATGTCGATGGTGCCACTCCCGTGTGACCGCCGTTCGTGCCGTCGCGGTAGACTTTCGCCGCGTCCGACTCGGCGATCGAGTAGAACACGAACGTCAGGGCGAGAATAAAGAGCAGGCCGAGGAACGCGACCACGATCACCGTGACGGTGCCGCGCCGCGAGCCGCGAGAAATGTTGAACGGCCTCATGGAAAACCCTCCGAACGGACGGTGATTTGTAATCCGGGCCGGCCGCGTTCCGGAGCGGTGGCCCGAGTGTTGTTCGAGAATCGGGCCGGCTCACGCCTATTGCCCGAGTCATATCTCTTGAACCAAAGTTACTTGCCGAGTCTGCTCGGCCTTCGTGTCGTAGATGCGAAACTTGACCTGGAGCGATCGAACGTTGATTCGCAATGGCACCTGCCAGGGTGCGCGAACGAGGTAGCCAACGTAATTCGGCTGCCGCATCGCATCCCAATCGATCGATTCCGTCAACGAATCACGAAACCACGTATCGAAGTGACGCTGTCCCGAAAATAGAGGGTTGCTACTCAACGTCGAAGGCGGTAGGTCCGAATACGGATTGTCGGTATCGACCAAGTTTGCGGGCGAGCTACCTGCCCAGGCGTCCGGATTGATCGTCGGATCGTTGAACCAGGGGTTGTCCGACCAGGCGGCCTTCAGTTCGAATCCGATCACGTCCGTCAACACGATGTCGGAACCGGTCTGGTTACCATTCAAATCAGTTTGCGGAACGAGGGCCATTCGAGCCCCGGGGTTCGCCACGACTTCTGGACCCATCAACTGAACATAGGCTTGATTGGGGGCAATCGGAATGAATCGCAAGGCAAGGTCCGGATTGCCAGCCACGAACAAGGCGGCGTCCGCTATGGTCATTAATTGCACCGGAAGAGTGAAGTCGACCGACTTGGGTGCAAGCAGTTTCGCCTTCCGTCGCAAGCTAAATAATTGAACCCCGGTCGCAGTCGTATCACCGCTCGGCCAGAGGAAATAGCAGATTTCAGACCAGCGCGAGTAATAAAGCGAACTTCCCGTAACAAATTCATTGCCCGCAAATCGCGTACTTTTCAGAATCGTTGAAATGGAGTTTGTCGCAGCGCTACCAACGGGATCGAACACGTTTGCCGAGAACAATTCCGTTGGCTGACCGGCCGGAAGATGGCTCGTGAACTGAAGCACGTGACTCGTTGCACGAGTCGACGCCAGGCCTTCGCCATCCGTCAACGGCGCGCCGATCGGCTCAAACAACGAGGGGCCATTTTGCCGGATCGCGAAGAACCCGAAGGCCGGCGGTTGCCATCCTTCCAGATCGAGTCGTTGACTCCCGACGAACGGGCCGCCACGTCCACCCGGGTACGGGCCGGCGAAGTGTTCGGTCGCCAAGTCCCGCCGAATGAGATTGATTGCCCCTCGCGTCCGTTCCTGAAGTTGACCGGCCGTGCGCAGTTTGGAGAACGTCTTCGTCGCTTGCCCGAAGGTTTGCGAAATGATTGCCATGATGAAGAGCGTGAGCGCAGTGGCGACCAGCATTTCGACCAGCGTGAACGCTGTTCGGCTCGTGCGTCGAATGTTCGCCATGATCGCCCCCTTCAGTCCAGTGCAGCGTGAACTTGTTCCATGTCATTATTCCATCGAACCGTCATCGACCCAAAACTCCGACGGCGGAAACCGTCCCGCGGTCGAATACTTCCGTCAGGTTGTCGAAAAACACGACCGTGCCAGACAAGTCTGCCCCATTCCAACCGAGCAGCGTAGCCGTAGGGCCTGGGCCAACGGCCTGATAGTTCTTCACGGCTGACTCGAGTTCCAAAACCAATTGTCCGTTCGTATCGTCATTCACTCCGGTCACCCGATAAAAATCGAGCGTCGGGATGATGGCCGGGGTCGGCGCATTGGGATCGGAGACCGGTCGGTACGGGGTGGAAAAGCTCACCCAGCCGCCCTTGCGAATGCCGGGCTTGGCGGAGACGTAGTTCACGACGATTGTTCTGGGCTGTTGCGTCGTAGTTGCTTGATATCCGGGAACGAATGAGTTGGGATAAACTTCTTCGATTGACGGCGTATCGGACGGCGAACGGCCGGCAAAGAGCAACACGGTCAGATTCACTTCGGCGGCATTGCCATTCGCCGCCCGTTGAATCAGCCACGAGGCGGTAAAACGCCCTCCACGTTCAAGTTGACCCGCCGGGCCATACGCCTCACCACCCTGATCGAACGTCAAATCGTCAAGCATGGTCGCATAGCGAACGACGCTGGCAATATTCGATGGGTATGGCGGTTGCGCGAAGTACGGCCCCAGTGCTGGCGGACCAGGAACCGGATACGGCACTGTCCGAGTGCCCGTATATGGGAGTGGTGGGTACGGTTGCGGCGGATCGTAAGCCAGGCTGATGTTCCGTCGGAATGTCGTTCGCACGGGCAGGTTTGGATTGCCCCCGACAAATTGCTGTGCATTAAAGTTGCCCGTATTCGTCAGCCAACCGACCGGGTCTACCAAGACTGGAAAACTTGGCTGTGCAATTGACCCTGGAGCGAATCCGTTCCCGGACAATGGCCCATAGGTTGGGTGAGCCTCGAGCAACAGCAGCATCGGCTCTTCCGAGTTCCGGAAGGCGTCTTCGCTGGTCCGGCAAATCGCACCGTTTGGAATTCCAAATGGATGCGGGACGCGAGTTCCGATATCAATCCGTTCGTTCCAGGCGTTCTTCCACTGGTAGCGGAAGAGCGAGTCGGCGTTGGCGGCGTGCGTCGAGGCGCGGTCCTGGGTGATCGCTCGGGCCATGTTCACGACGCCGATCGGGAACATCGCCAGGATCGCGAGCATGCCGATGCTCAGGATTCCCATCGCGATCAGAACTTCGATCAGCGTGGTGCCCGGTCGTCGATTGGCGTTCATGGCAAGCCCCCTTCGTAGTTTGTGGCGGCTCACAGGCCCGACCCACGACCGTCGCGGGTGAAGGAAAATGGATCGGCCCCCGGCACGTCGTAAATCACGTGGGCCGTGATCTTCCCGGTCCGCGTGTACACGGTCAATAGGACCATGTCGTTCGGCCGATCGACGTGCCGAATCGTCAGAACGATCTGCCCCGTCGGCGCGTTGCCGACCACGCCGGACGAATTGAACAGAATGTCCGCGTAGTTAAGATCCCCGGGCAGGGCTAGCGCCGGTGGAATTTGATTCGGGCTCCACGAGATCTTCGGTGAATAGGGAGCGAACCTCGCGTCGGAAGGCAGGAGTCCAATCGGGCTTGGGTAACAAGCGGTGAGATCGATGACCACATCGCGATGCAATTGCAACATCGGTTCGCCGACGAGCGGTCGCGGAGCGCGAAGCACTCGGAAGCCGGCCGACTGATGGATCACCGACGTGCCGTTCTCGGTTCCTTCAATCACGCGATCAAGCACGAATTGAGCGTAAGGGTTGCCACCCGCCACCGCCCCGCTTGGAGGGGCGATTCCACCATTGACCGCGGGCGTCGAGAAGCGAAGGATTCGCGCCACCGAGAACGGTCCTTCGCTCAACTCGAAATAATCGCCCGGTTGGATGCCATCCCAGGCGATCCAGGCGTTCTCGAACTGGCTCGGGTGAATGCCGGGCGGAATCGCATTCCCAACGTCTTGAAACAAAGTCGCAACGGAAAGCGGCCCGATGTTGCCCGGAAACGCGGGAAACAGAATTGGGTCGTATGCAAGCTCCGTGTGCACCGCCACCCTGATACCCGGCCCGCGCGGCGCGACCGGCAGCGGTTGCTCGATGTACTGAATCGAAGTCGCCTGGCCGTTGCCATCGTGAATGATTCGTAGCCCGCGCGGCGCGCCGTCCCGCATCGCTTGTTGCTTGGCCAAGTTCAACCAGCCCTGGACCTGGGTGGCCGCGTTCGGCACGCCCTTGTTGCGGTCGAGGTTCGGCAGAAACGCAGCCGCCAGCGAGGCCAGGATGATGATGATCCCGATCACGACTAACAGTTCGATGAGCGTGAAGCCCCGCCGGGTCGTTCGCGCGGTCATGTCAGTTCCCCCGTCCGGTTTGCTGGAGGCGGAAGCTCAACAGGTCGTTTTCGTTGTTATAAATCTTGTCCTTGCCGGCCGAGAAGACGTAAGGACCTCGGTTCGATCCATCGAACGGATTAACAATGTACGGTCGTAG
>JANLUE010000173.1:0-2781 GCA_031363325.1 Gemmataceae bacterium | reverse complement strand
GCCGCCGCGACGGGCGGGGCGACGTTCTTTGGGGGGCTGCTCGGCGGCGCGCAGGTCAGGGCCTTGAACAGCACGGGCTCCTGGAACGGCTTGAACAGCACCGGGAGCCAGTAGCCGTCCTGGCGGGCGTTCACGACCGTGTGGCCGCCATCGTATTCGAATCCTTGCGTCAAGATCACTCGGCCAAGCGGTGCGGCCCGAACGAGGGCGCGGTACGCGAGCGTGCCACCCATGTCCTTGTGCTTCACGGAAACGAGGATTGTGTCGTAGGTGCCGGCCCGGGCCATCGCGATCCCCTCGATCGCCGAACCGGTCGCTTCGACGACACAGCCCTTCCGCTCGAGTACCGAGTGCGCCGACCGGCGAATTCGTTCGTCCGCGTCGATCACCAACACGCGCATCCCATCGAGTCGTTGATCGATCGGGGTCGAGCCACGGGCCGCGTCTTCGCCGACGTTGCGGATCGCCAACTTGATCTTGCGGGCGTTCCCCAGGATGCGTCGCAGGCCAGCCACGACTTCGGGCCGTTCTTCGGCCATGTCGATTAGCCCGCTGGCGACGGCCAACAGGTCGTCGGCCGGCAGGGCGATGTCTCGGTTCACCGTCTCGATCGCCCCGGAGGCCGCACACATTTCCTGTGCGTTCAGCAAGTTCAACGTGTGCAGGCTGCGGGCCAGTTCGCGGGCGAACAATTCGGTGAACTGCAATTCTTCGGGGCCGAAGGCGTTGACGCGGGGGCTCTCGACGTTGAACGTGCCAATCACTTCGTCGTGATAAACGATCGGCACCGTCATCGACGATCGTGCCCCGACGGAGCCTTCGATGAAATGCGGATCGGTCGTCGTGTCGGCACAGAGGTAGGCGTTGCCGGTCGCGGCCACGTAGCCCGTGACGCCGTTCCCTTCGGTCTGCGCGTAGAGTACGCGGGCCGCCGCCTCGGGGGTCATCCCCTCGTCCATCAAGGGATCGAGTCGTTTCGACTTCGGGTCGAGCAAGCGAATTTCGACGACGTTGTACTTGAGCAGATCGTGAACGTAGCGGCGAATGTTCTGTTTGAGCAACTCGATTCGACAGGCGACGTTCATCTCATCGAGTTGGTCGGCATCGAGCGCGTCGAGGTCCTGGCCCGCCTTATAGAGGGCGTTCAACTTCTGTTGACGTTGAACGGCGTCCGTCACGTCGTCGCACAGCGCCACCAATTCGATCACGGTGCCGACCGAGCGCACGGGTGAAACCGTCACGTCGAGGATCAGGTGATTTTGGCGAACGCGAAGGCAAGCGGGAGAGCCGGCGAGTGCCGAAGGAAAAGCGGAGTCGTCGGGGCGGGCGTCGAGTGGGGTGCCAAGGGCTTCGAAGAACGGTTTGCCAACCGGATCGCCCGGACACCAATGGCGAAACGGGCCGTTCGCCCAGCGAACGACGAGGTCGGGCGAAAGGACGGCAATCCCCTTGTCCAGCGCGGCGACGATGTGCTCGGCGCGCTGGAGTCGTTCGTCCGAACCGGCGTCGCCGGTGGGATTGATCGTCACGGGCCCGCCTTCCGTCTCGGGGTGTTCTCCCGAATTATAAGCGGATGGGCCACGTGGAACAAGGAAGGGCGTTCAAGGAATTGGCCGGCCAATCAATCCCGCCGTCCACTGGGAGAGATGGTGATCGACGATCGCGAGCCAGAACTAAACAACATTGTTAGAGGCTCACTCGGACTGTATCGAATTCAGTCAACGGCCTGCGTTCAGGCCGTTGGCTGGAATACCAAAGCGGGCTCAGCGTCGCTCGGCCATCGGCATGACGGGCAAGCCCACGCCCGCTGGCACACCGCTTCCGACGAGATTGTTCGGGAGCAGCGGCTCGCCGACGATGTTCGAAGACTGATACCCCGACACGGACGTCGCCGGCGTGCGGTCGCGGAAAAAGTTTGGCATCTTGGTCGGCCCCATGTTCGACTTGAGCCGGGGCTTCTTCTTGGGCTGTTCCGCTTCCTTGCCATCGACCAGCGTGTAGGTCCCTTCCATGGCCATGCCGAATCCCTGGAACGCCGCCAGCACGTGGCCGATCCCTTGTGTGTTATCCGCGACCAGCCCGCCCAATTTGCCGAGCGGGTTGGGGCCTGCGAGCAGCGCTCGGTAGCTCGAAATCACCAACCGATTGCCCTGCACTCGGAACTGGTAGCTGAAGGGCATGTCGGTCAGGAACTCGGCGACAAGCGGCTCGACCAGCGGCCACATGTTGGCGATCTGGGCGAACTCCGCGTCGGCGAACTGGCCTTCCATCGGGAACTTCAAATGCACGATCTTGAAGCCGGTCAACAAGCCGTAGATCGTGCCGTTGCTGCTCAGCGAGAACTCCGCTTCGGTGTTGATCTCGAGTTCAAACCCCATCGCCGACGCCTCGATCGATCCCAGGACGCGATCGTCTTCGTACGTCCACGTGACGCGGGCCGAGCCGTACGGGGCGACTTCCACGTCCTTCGTGTAGGTGCCCACCGGCAAGCGGATGATCGCTTCGCGGCGCTTGCCCTGAGCGGCGGGTCGATTGTCGTCGGCCCGGGGGGCGAGTTCCTTTTCTTGTTTCTGCGCGGCCGGCGCGTCCTTGTCCCGCGCGGCGAGCAGCGATGGCTTGGCGGTCCCGGCCGACGTGGGCCCATCCTTGCGATCGTCGGTCGACGCGGTGGCCGTCCCCCAGCGACCGACGCCGAACCCAATCGCGGCGGCCGTCAACAGCGCGAAGACGGCCAGGTATTTCAGTTTGTTCCAGATCATGGCGTGAACCACTCCTTCGGTC
>JANLUE010000353.1:0-10728 GCA_031363325.1 Gemmataceae bacterium | reverse complement strand
AGGAACAGCAGAGCCTGCAACACGAGGAATCGGCGGACGGAGTTCACTCCGGCTTGATATGCGACACCGCGTTTGGGGGCATCGGGGCGTGCGACTTCGGACGCGATGAGCTGTGCGACGAGTCGCGCCAGCAGGCGAAGTTCGCGTTCAGCGCTCAAATTGATTCGGCCACCGAACTCGGAATCGCCGAAGGGCATCGCCACTCGGCCCGGAGCAAGCGCTTCCGGGTCGATTTGCCCGCCGAAGAGTCGATTCAAAAGGCCGCGCTTCGATCGATTGGCCTGGATTGGGCGGTTCATTCGCGCGGGTTTGGTCGCGGTTCGCGCTCGGCGGTGAACGCTTCACTCGCCGACCGTCACCAGTCCTTTCACGGCCTCCAGTTTCTTCGCCCCGATGCCACTCACACGCCGCAGTTCGGCGACGGAGGCGAACGGCTTGCGCTCGCGCTCAGCCACGATTCGTTGCGCCAGCACCGCGCCGATTCCGGGCAGCGCTTGCAATTCTTCGAGCGTGGCCCGATTGAGGTCGATCCGGCTCGGTGGGGCCGGCTTCTTTGAGCCACTGGCCGCCGGTTTGCGAGAGAGTCGGTCGGGCTCCGCCGGCGGTTCGTCCGGCCGGCCGTCGGCAACGATAAGCCAGGGTCGAAGCTTGTCGAGCGTAGCGGGGCCGATGCCGTTCACGCCCGCGAGCTCGTCCACGTGACCGAACTTGCCGCGCGAGTCGCGGTGCGACAAAATTCGATCGGCGAGCCCCGGCCCGATGCCCGGCACCTGGATCAAGTCCGAACGCGTGGCTCGATTCAAGTCGACGCGGTATTGGGCCGCTTGAACTTCCGTCGGCCGTGTGCCGAATCGATCGCCGTACCAGCGCCACCCCACCAGGGCAGCCAAGACCGCGAGCGACGCGACGATCGCGAGTTGTGTGGATCGACCGAGCGGCGCGTCGGTGCCGGTCCCCGAAGGATGATTCGGCGGGATTGGCGGTACCGGGTTCGGCCCAGCGGCGGACATGGAGAAAGAGCATACCGCGCCGGGCCAGCCGATTGCAAGGGGCTACTTCAATTCGATCACGGCGTAGCGGCACCAACGTTCGAGGGCAGGCCAACGGCCGAGCAATCCGGCATCGCGGCGGTCGAGCCAACCGCCCGCTCGATGTTCGCGGCGCAGTGCGCGGCGGGCCATGCCGAGCAGCTGAAAACCGCGAACTCGGACGTGACCAAAGATGTCGCGCAAGGGCTTGAGATCAACCAATCGAACTGGCCGCTCGTCCGGCGTGCGATGTTTGCCGGGGTACGGCAGAAATCGCCGGGCGAATTCGAGCAACGGGTTGCCGCCCCACGGTTCACAGAAGACCGCGACCCTTCCGGGCTTCAAAACTCGGCGCAGTTCGAGCCCGGCTCGTCGAAGGTCGAGATGGTGCAGAATCGCCGAACCCCAGACTGCGTCAAACGATTCATCGTCGAATGGCAACCGATGGGCATCGGCTGACAGGAACTCGGCATCAACTTCGTTCGCCCGCGCCCGGCGGCGGGCCTCGTCGACGTAGCCTGGCGACACATCGAAGCCCGTGACGGTCGCGCCCCGTCGGGCCAACACGACGGCCGCCATGCCATGCCCGCAGCCGTAATCGAGCACGCGCCGGCCAGCGACATCGCCGAGCATCTCGAACGCCGGTCGCACCCAACTCTCGTGGTCGAGATAGTCCGCGTCCCGGAACCTTAAGCTCGCCATGTCGGCGAAGCGCGCGGCCCGTTCGGCCGCCTGGGCATCGTGAAATTGTTGCTCGGAGACCAGGCGCGCGGTGGCCGACATGTCCAAGTCCGTGACGGGCTGGCAGAGAATACCCGGCACGCCGTGGATTGGGCAAGGGGACCTTGGCGAACGCGTCGCCCGCCGCGGAACCAAGCGGAAATCCGTTGGGGAGCGCAAAAACTTCGGTTTTCCACGTGACTTGGGTTTAGCCGGGCCAGCTGCGTCCGAATGGCACTCCGAGTAAGGCCAAGTTCCGCAAACGACTTGTCCCGAGTTTTCCCATGCGGTTTTCCATCATGAGGACGGCACCATGTGAGTAGCCATGGTCGTTCGCCAGCGCGCTGTTCGAGATATTGGTCGAAATGCGAGTATTCCGCCCTATGATACAGTGTGGCTCTCCCCCGCTGGTTCCCGCCTGCCCGTGACCGAAGAAGGTCGTCCAATCGCCCGCCGCCCTCTTGCCCAAACCTTCTCGGTCCGTCGTTCGTTGTCCCTTGAGGTTCGTACCGATGACGTTGCTTCGTACTTTCCTGTCGGCCATTGCCCTGGCCGCCCTGCCGCTGCCGGCGTTCGCGCAAGCCCCGCTCACGGCCATCGAGGTCTACCCGCCCGACATCAACCTCGAGACCTCGCGCGATCGGCAGTCGTTCATCGTCCAGGCCTGGTACGCGGACGGGCTGTCGCGGGACGTCACCGATCAGGCGAAGGTCGGCGTCGCGAACCCGGCCCTCGTCAGGCTCGACAAGAACGTGGTCCTGCCGGTGGCCGATGGGACGACGGAAATGACGGTCGAGTTCGGCGGCAAGGTCGTCCGGCTGCCGGTCAAGGTCGTCGCGGCGACGATCGACCGGCCGATCTCGTTCAAGCTCGACGTGATGCCGGTGTTCATGCGGTCGGGGTGCAACACGGGCTCGTGTCACGGGGCGGCCCGCGGCAAGGACGGCTTCCGCCTGTCGCTGTTCGGCTTCGACCCGGACGGCGATCACTATCGATTGACGCGCGAGATCAACGGCCGACGAATCAACACCGCCTTGCCGGCCGAAGGGCTCGTGATGGAGAAGGCCGGCGGCAAAGTTCCGCACACCGGGGGCCAGCGCATCAAGGAAGGCGACGAATATTGGAACGCGCTCATTCGCTGGCACGAGGCGGGCGTGCCGCTCGACGCGCCGGATGTGGCCACGCCCGTTTCGATGGAGGTCTACCCGAAGCGAGCCGTCCTCGATGGTAAGGATTCGACGCAACGACTGGTCGTTCGCGCGAAGTATTCCGACGGCACCGATCGCGATGTGACGAACCTCGCCTTGTTCCTGTCGAACAACGACACCTCGGCCAAGGTCACCCCCGATGGAATCGTGACGGCCGACAGTCGCGGAGAGGCGTTCCTGATGGCCCGCTTCGCGACGTTTACAATCGGCTCGCCGTTCGTGATCCTGCCAAAGGGGCTGAAGTTCGACTTCCCAAACCCTCCCGAGAACAACTACGTCGACACGCTGATCCACAAAAAGCTCCGCGATCTGCGGATCGCGCCGTCGGAACTTTGTACCGACGAGGCGTTCGTTCGTCGTGTCTACCTCGACGTGGTCGGCCTGTTGCCGACGCCCGCCGAGTTCGATCGGTTCCTGAAGAACCCGGCCACCAACAAGCGCGAACTTCTGGTCGATGAACTGCTCGGTCGCAAGGAATTCGCCGAATTGTGGGTCATGAAGTGGGCGGAGTTGCTGCAAATCAAGTCGTCGAATCAGGTGAGTTACAAGTCGACGTTGCTCTATTACACCTGGCTCCAGGACAAGATTTCGCGGAATGTGCCGGTCAACGAGTGGGTTCAGGAACTGCTCGGGGCGACCGGGGGGACCTTCCGAAACCCGGCCACGAATTACTACCAGAACGAGACGGACATTTTGAAAGTGTCCGAGAACGTCGCCCAGGTGTTCATGGGCATGCGGATTCAATGTTCGCAGTGCCACAACCACCCGTTCGACCGTTGGACGATGAACGACTATTACGGTTTCGCCGCGTTCTTCAGCCAAATTGGCCGTAAGGGAACGGACGACCCGCGTGAGTTGATCGTGTTCAATTCGGGTGGCGGCGAGGTGAACCACCCGGTCGGCGGCCGCCAGATGAAGCCGAAATTCCTCGGCGGCATCGAGCCGGACGTGGTCGGCAAGGATCGTCGCCAGGTGATGGGAAGCTGGCTCGCCTCGCCGGAGAACCCGTACTTCGCGACGAACCTCTCGAACATCGTCTGGGCGCATTTCTTCGGCAAGGGCATCATCAACGAAGTGGACGATGTTCGCGTGAGCAACCCACCCTCGAATGGCGAATTGCTCACGGAAATGGGCAAGAAATTCACCGAGTACAAGTACGACTTCAAGAAGTTGGTCCGCGATATCTGCACGTCGCGAACGTATCAACTGTCGACGATTCCGAATCCGTCGAACGAAAGCGATACGCGGAACTTCGCCCGCCAGTCGGTTCGGCGCATCCGGGCCGAGACGATGCTCGACGTGATCTCGCAAGCGACCGAAACGAAGAACAAATTCCCCGGCCTGCCCGTTGGGGCCCGGGCGGTCCAGATCGCCGACGGCAACGTCTCGACTTACTTCCTCACGACGTTCGGCCGAGCGACGCGCGAATCGGTTTGTTCCTGCGAAGTGAAGCTCGAGCCGACCTTGTCGCAATCGCTGCACATGCTCAATGGCGACGCGACGACACAACGGATCCGACAGGGGGGGCTCGTCGCCAAGCGACTCTCCGAAAAGAAAAACCCGGACGAACTCATCGAGGAAATGTACCTCCGCACGCTCGTCCGCCGGCCCAGCCCGATTGAGATGGATCGACTCCGAGCCGCGCTCAAGGACGAACCGGACAAGGCCAAGGGCCTCGAAGACGTGTTCTGGGCCTTGATGAACACGCGCGAGTTCGTGTTCAATCACTGAGTCGAGTCGCTAAAGACAGTAAACAGCTAACCACAGAGTCACAGAGAGCACAGAGAAGAACAATCAGCGGATAATGGTGTGATTTCTAAGTATTATGGTTTCTGTCTTCTCTGTGACCTCTGTGACTCTGTGGTTAGCAATTCAGTCGTATGAATCGAGTTGATGCACAGTTAATATTGGACCGCTGAGAACCAAGAGCTAATTGCCATGAAGTTTCAATATTCCGCCTTCTGTCTTCTCGGCGTCCTTTGTGCCTTTGCGGTGAATGGATCTCTCTTCGCCGCCGATCCCAAGTCGAAGCTCACGTACGACCAGCACGTGGTGCCGATTTTGAATGCGCATTGCGTGGGTTGTCACAAGGGCGAGACCGCGAAGGGTGGGCTCGATCTGTCGACGTTCGCCAAGCTCAAGGAAGGCGGCGCGTCGGGCGAGGTCATCAAGGCGGGCGACCCGGACGGGTCGCGGCTGTGGCGGCTCACCGCACACAAAGAACAGCCGTTCATGCCGCCCAAGATGCCGGTGATCGCCAAGGAACAACTCGACACTCTGGCGAGTTGGATTCAACAGGGGGCGTTGGAAAACGCGGGCTCCAAGCCGTTGCCGATCAAGCCGAAGGCCGAGGTCGGGTTGATGTCCGTCAAGCGCGGCAAGCCGGACGTCGTCCCGATGCCGACCAAGCCGCTCCGCAAAGACCCCGTGGTCACCACGTCGAAGCCGAACGCGGTAATCGCCTTGGCCGCCAGCCCGTGGGCCCCGCTCGTGGCCGTTGGTGGCATGAAGCAAGTGTTCCTCTATCACGGCGACACGATGGAGTTGGTCGGCGTTCTGCCGTTCGCGCACGGCACGCCGACCGTGTTGAGATTCAGTCGCAATGGTGGACTGTTAATTGCCGGCGGCGGGCGAGGTGGTCAATCGGGCAAAGTTGTCGTTTGGGATGTGAAGACGGGCGAACAGATCATTGAAGTCGGTAGTGAAAGCGATGCGGTGTTGGCCGCCGATATCTCGGCCGATCAACAACTGATCGCTCTCGGCGGGCCGAGCAAGATGATCCGCGTCTATTCGACCAAAGATGGCTCGCTCGTGCGCGAAACCAAAAAGCACACCGATTGGATCTATGCGATCGAATTCAGCCCGGACGCCGTGTTGCTCGCCACGGCGGACCGATCGGGGGGGCTGTTCGTTTGGGAGTCCGCGACGGGCCGCGAGTTCTACAACCTGCGAGGCCACACGGCCGCGATCCTCGACGTCAGTTGGCGCGACGATTCCAACGTGCTCGCTTCGTGCAGCGAAGACACGACCGTGAAACTCTGGGAAATGGAGAACGGCGGCAACATCAAGAACTGGGGTGCCCACGGGGCCGGCACGCAGGCCATCAAGTTCTCGCACGACAATCGGCTTGTGAGTACGGGCCGCGATCGCGTCACGAAAGTTTGGGACATGAACGGGACGAACACCAAGGCGTTCCCGGCCCACGCCGATGTCGCCCTGCGAGCGGCCTTCAGCCACGACAGCGCGAAGGTTTATTCGGGCGACTGGACGGGTGCGGTGCAGGCCTTCACGGTGGCCGACGCCAAGCTCGTCGCCCAGGCGACAACGAACCCCCTGACGCCGGCCCAAATTCTCGAGGCCGCCACCAAGGCGATGGCCGAGAAACAAAAGGCGTTCGACACGGCGACGGCCGCCTTCACGCCGGCCAACCAGAAGGCGGCGCAAGCCGCGGCCGAACTTGCCCCGGCCCAAAAGCTCGCGACCGACTCCGCGAACATCGCCAAGGCCGCAACCGATCAGGCCGTCGCGTTGAAGGCGAATGTGGACAAAGCGACGGCCGCACTCGCCCCGGCCCAGGCGAAAGCCCTCGCGGCCGACGTGAAGGCGAAAGCCTACGCGGCCGCGTTCGCCCAGATCAAGGCGGCCGCCGACGCGAACAAGGCGAACGCCGACCTGCAAGCCGCCATGAATCAAGCGAAAGCGATGAGCGACCAGTCCGCCGCCGAACTGGCCGTTGCCACGAAAGCCGTGACCGACGCGACGGCCGCACTCAACGCGGCGAACGCCGCCTACGGCCCGGCCGCCCAGGCGGCGGAACTTGCGAACGCAGCGGCGAAATTGGCCGCGGAAATCCTGGCCCCTCGGGCGGCGAACGCGAAGCCCACCGCCGACGCGGTCGCGCCAATCAAGGTCGCGCTCGACAAGGCGACGGCCGAACTCAACGTGGCCAAAGCGGAGCTCGAGAAAGCGAAAGCCGCGACGCCGGCACCTGTGCCGGCGAAGAAGGGTTGAGGAAACGTTCGTTCGCCGCGAGGCGGAGTTGGACGGAGTCGAGCGCGTCGCTCCGAGCACTTCGAGAACTTTGTGACGAGGATTCAGCCTGTTCAGATTTCGGAGCGTCGCGGAACGATTGGCCCGACGATGCCGGCACGCTCGACGGAACGCGAATCGGTGGGTGTGTACATTAGCGTTTTCGGATTGTTCCCCCTCTGCGCTTCGGCGAGGGGGGGGAACTCGGGCTCCAACTCCCCTCCTCGCATGTCACCGAACCGCTACCTCGTTTCGTTCGACGCCCGGACGGCCTATCACCAGTTCACGGACGTGCTCGTGATTGGGGCTGGCATCGCCGGCATTCGGGCGGCGCTCGAGATGCCGGCCGACTTGAACGTTCTCGTTCTCAACAAGGCCAACGTCAGCGAGAGCAATTCGACCTACGCCCAGGGCGGTATCGCCGGCGTCCGTTCGCCGGAGGATCGCTTCGAGAATCACATCGAAGACACGCACGTGGCCGGTGCCGGGTTGTGCGACCCCGAGGTCGTCGAGCTGGTTGTTCGCGAGGGGCCGAAGCAGATCGACGATCTCGTTCGCTACGGCGTGAAGTTCGATTTGGAGAATGGCGAATTGGCGCTCACGCGTGAAGGCGGGCACAGCCATCGCCGCATCGTGCACGCGCTCGGCGATGCGACCGGCCACGAGGTCATGCGGGCGATCATCGAGCGGGCCCGGCAGACGCCGAACATCCATTTGCAAGGCGATACGTTCACGCTCGACCTGCTCACGCACGAGGGTCGTTGCGTCGGCGCGAGCGTCTGGCGGCCCGGCGTCGGGCCGATCCTGATTTGGGCCAAGCAGGTGATCCTCGCCTCGGGCGGTTGCGGCATGGTCTACCGCGAGACGACGAACCCCCCGGTCGCGACCGGCGATGGCATGGCGGCCGCCTGGCGCGCGGGGGCCGACCTCCGGGACATGGAGTTCATGCAATTTCACCCGACCGTGCTCTACGTGGCCGGCTCGGCGCGCTCGCTCATCTCCGAAGCGGTGCGCGGCGAGGGTGCGTATCTTCGCGACGTGAACGGCGAACGCTTCATGTTGAATGACGACCCCCGGCACGAACTCGCGCCGCGCGACGTCGTGTCGCAAGCGATCTTCCGGTGCATGGAGCGAACGCAACATCCGAACGTGTACCTCGACTTGTCGCACCTCGATCCGGCCCGCGTGCTCGAACGCTTCCCCGGCATCAATCGCGTCTGTCGCGGCTTCGGGCTCGACATCACGAAGGACCGCATTCCGGTGCGACCGGGGGCTCATTACATGGTCGGCGGCGTGACCGTCGACATGCACGGCCGAACGTCGGTGCCCGGCCTTTGGGCGGCCGGCGAAGTCACTTCGAGTGGCCTGCACGGCGCGAATCGACTCGCATCAAACTCGCTAATCGAGGGGCTTGTCTACGGAACGTTGTGCGCCCGCGGCGCGGCCGACGAAGCCCGCACGATGACCGGCGACTTGCGGGCTTTGACTCTGACCTATCGCTCACCCGTTCCGGACGCGGGCGAAGCCCTCGACGTGACCGACCTGACGAACGCCCTGCGCAGCTTGATGGTCCGCAACATGGGAATCGTCCGCGACCGCAAGCGAATGACGGAAGCGCAACGCGACGTGTCCTTCTGGTGCCGCTATGTCTTGACGCGCGAGTTCGGCGACCGCGCCGGCTGGGAGTTGCAGAACCTGCTCACGGTCGCGCGCTTGATGATCGACGCGGCAATCGCCCGCGAAGAATCGCGCGGCACCCACTTCCGCGCCGACTTCCCGCAACGCGACGACGCCAACTGGAGGCGCCACGAATCGAGCGAATTGCGTTAGTCGCCTACCCTGGCAAACGCCAGATGGCCACGCTGGCGACGGTCTACTCGGTCAATCCGTTCGTGCGCACGGCCGAGCACGTGGTCGACGCGTCGTTCCGAGAACCGACGGCCGAGCCCGCGCCGAAGCGGCCCAAGCCCGTGGGCAAAGTGGTCGTCGGTCGTCTGACCCGGCTCGACGACGAAGGTCAACCGTTGCCCGGCGAGGTTCAAGCCTTCGCCTGGGCGGACGAGCGCATGCAACGGCGACACCAATCGGGCAACCGTTGGTGCGCGTGACCAGCCATCGTCGGGCGGCCGCGAAGGATCCCAGTGGGCTATCGAGCGCGAACGCGTCCCTCGCGATTCGGACGCCGAAGTCGGTCTCCGTGAACTGACTCAGGTAGGTGTCACCCTGCGGTCGAACGGTCAATCCAGCCGATTGCAACTGAGAACGAGCGGCGTTCAGGTTGGGGACCACCGCGGAGGCTTGGAAACTAACGTACAAAATCGGGATCGATTCTCTTCGTTGCCTGAAGCAATAGTGAACAAATCTGTTCTTCGCGGACCATTGGATTGGTGACAATCGCCTGGAGTACTCCATGTAACTCACGGGCCACAACTCTATACTCAGCAAAGCTGCTTCGAGATCGAGCCGGAGTGAGAAACAAACTCCGAACCTCATTGAAGCTCTTGTCGGTTCCAGGGCACAACGAATCACCGAGTGATTCGTAAAATCGATTCAGTATTGGCAACTCAGCTCCACTCAACGCCCTCTCAGTGACTTTCCGAGATGACATTAGGTTGTTAATCAAGTCGATTCCGAGTTCGACATTCTCCGATCCGTATTGAATGGCTAGATACCACTCGCCCGCGCATGACGTATGCCGAATCTCCTTCTTCTCTGACGTACATCGCCTTCTGAACTCATCTGACACCGGTATGGGTAGAATTCCGAACTCTCCCGAAGCTTCGGCTCTTGGCGATGGTCTGTCCTCCTCATTGCGAATAGCTGAATAGCAATCAATCCAAGTTGAATACCAGTGTCGTGCAAAAACCCAATTCTGGCGACTAGTCCGCTGGTCCACGCTGGATCGAAGTGGAACAATTTTCAATTCGTGAATCCACTTTCGAAGCCGACACAACGCCGCGCATAGATCATCGAAACTGCCTTCATCGAAGACCACACGCAACTTGCGATCTTCGTCAAACTCAGTGTGCCAAACTGCGCCATGAGACCAACCGAGTTCGAGGGCGGTAACCAAAAGTGAATCAAAGGTTCTCGTCTCGAGTCGAAGCCCAAATGGACCAATCACGCCAGCCTGTCGCATCGATATCAAGATATCTTCGAGTTCGTCCCACGTTTGAGGTGGTTCCCTCCCAACTCTCTGCAATACGTCTTTTCTGTAGACTAGCATCCCCACATTCCCGATCTGGGGCACTGCAACATAATGGGACCGGTCGGCGGTTAGAAAAAGGTTCTGCTTCGATTCAGACAACTCTTTAATGATTGCTTCCGGCCGCGCACTCTGGTCTGAGTACAAGTGACAAGCTGCAACTGGTATTTGGGATAACATATTGAGACGATTGAGAACTCCCACCCAATACTCATCAATGTGCGACAATACCAATGGTGGATGCGGTGGCACTCGTTCAGCGGCGCGCCTAGCCGAGAACATTCGCTGAATAGCAGATTGATTAAACTCTTGAACAACGACCCCAGGGTACGAATGAGGCACGTCGACGATGCGGATTTGTTCAATAACTTCCCTTTGTGCTGCATTTTCAGCAAAGAGTGAGACCAGACCGTTCGCCGCATAAGTGGGGAACATCTTGATGCCACTTTGGTATACAAAGTCGTAACAGCAGCTCCGCTTTTGGATTGCAAGGCCCCGTCCTTTCAGTACTTGGCAAAAGAACTGAGATTCCTTGCAG
>JANLUE010000340.1:0-5263 GCA_031363325.1 Gemmataceae bacterium | reverse complement strand
GACTCACCGGCACTTCGTAGATGCTGAACTCCTTGTCGCGCTCCTCGATGACCGCCCGCGCTTCGACGTTGCAAAAGAGGGCGATCTTGGCCGTTTCGTCTTTGCCCATCGCCCGCTCGGTCCGGCAGATGAGCACGTCGGGTTGGATGCCGATCTTCCGCAACTCGCCGACGGAGTGTTGCGTCGGCTTCGACTTCGATACGCCGGCCGCCTTCAAGTACGGCACGAGCGTCAGGTGGATGTACAGGCAGTTCTGCTTGCCCACGTCGAGCGCGAACTGTCGGATCGCCTCGAAGTACGGCATGCCTTCGATGTCGCCGACCGTGCCGCCGATTTCGGTGATCACGACATCGACATCGGGCGTGGCCAACTTGCGAATGCCCGCCTTGATCTCGTCCGTGATGTGCGGAATGACCTGGACCGTGCGGCCCTTGTACGCCCCCTGGCGTTCCTTCTCGATCACCGAAAGATAGATTTTTCCGGTCGTGTAATTGCAATCGCGGTTGAGGGGGGCGTTCGTGAAGCGTTCGTAGTGGCCGAGGTCGAGATCGGTTTCGGCCCCGTCGTCGAGAACGTAGACCTCGCCGTGCTGGTAGGGGCTCATCGTGCCGGGATCGACGTTGATGTACGGGTCGAACTTCTGGAGCCGGACGCTCAGTCCGCGTCGTTCGAGAAGCAAGCCGATCGAGGCGCACGTCAGCCCCTTGCCCAGGGAACTCACGACGCCGCCCGTCACGAAAATAAATTTACTCATGCGCGGTGCGTCCTACGTCGGCGAATCGAGTGGCTTGTGCGGAAAGAAGTGGCGTGGCATCACGCCCCATTTAAAGTATGGGTCGGACGAGCGAGGGGCCACGCAAGTCCGGCGCGGTCCGTCCACGCGCCGAAGGTGGCCCGCTCAGTCGATTTCCCAAGTAGACCGCGAGATGCGGAATTCGACCGCCTCGCGAAGTAGTTTGATTCTTGGACCGGTGGGCTGCTTGGCATGGTCGGCGGTGAGCGTCCGTAGTTCGCGTCACAGCAATCGCCATTTCTTGCGCATCACCCACTCGGCTGTTAGCACGCCGAGTACGAGCGCGAACATGGCCCAGTGGTTCCAGAGCGAGATCGGCTCGCACGGTTGGTCGAGCGCCACGCGGGGGCCGCTCGGCAGTTCGTCGGGCAGGTTCTCGGCCTTGTCGAGCGAAAAGTACATGCCGCGCGATTCGCGGGCCGTTCGTTGCAGGTCCGATTCGTTCAACTGGATGCGGTCGAGTTCACCCGGCGGGGGCAGGACCTTCGCCTCGGTTCGCGGTCGCGTGCCCGGCGGGATTGGGCTCGACAGCGTGAACGAGTAATCGCCTTCCGGAGTACGGGTCAACAAGGTCTCGAAGGTGGCGCGGGTGCCTTCACGCGGGGCGAGCTGGACCGTCTGCGTTTCCGCTTCACCGCCCTTCGCGGTTCGTTCGACGGCCACGCGGACCGGGCCTTCGGGTGGCGGAGCGTCGTCCGGGAACCGTACGGTGAGACGAACCGGGTCGTCGCGGCGATAGGTCTTGCGATCGGTGCGGACTTCGATTCGGCCGACACGACCACGGGCGAGCGCACGAATCGCCTGAATCCAGAACTGATTGAAACGAACTTCGTCCTGGCGCAGCCGCCAGCGCCAGGTGTCGTCGAAGCCGATGAACATCACCCGGCCGGCCCCGACGAATTGCTGCAGGATCAGGGGGTGCAATTCGTCCTTGGCGGCCGTGCCGGGTTGCGGCTCGGCGGGCCGGTCCGGATGGACGGCCAACACTTCGGCCGAGAGCTTGCGGCGATAGCCCTTCGAGTACCAATACAACGGTGCGAGCCGATTCCAGATGTCCGCGTTGGTCGCTTCTTCCGTGTCGAACCGAAACAGCGGATGACTCTGCCCGGCCGGCGTGAGCTTGGGTCGATACCCCTCCTTCAAGCCATCGCGCGAAGGTTCTGGCGGCGGGCCATCGCAGACGACCGGCATCACGTCCGCAAGCGGCGTATCGCGATACGCCTGTGGCGACGCGTGCTCACCGGCGAGCATCAACAACCCGCCGCCCTGTTCTTTGACGAACTTCGCCAGAGAATCGAGGTTCGCCTCGGCCCGCGGCAAGTGGCGTGGCTCGACGTCGCCGAGCACGACCACGTCGTACTTGCGCAATTCCTCGGGGGTCGGGAAGCGATTGATCGAGGTCTTGTCCTGCTTCGGATGATCGGGGTGCGCGCTTAACAAGTACGAATCAACGTCGATTGATTTGTTGCCGCGAATCGCCTCGTTCTCGCGTTCGAACAGCGCCTTGATGTATCGGTAGTCGTAACGCGGGTGGCCCTCGACGAGCAACACGCGCAGCCGCTTGGCCTCCATCACAAACACGCGATGCTCGACGCGGTTGTTCGCCGGATCGGATTCCTCGGCCTGAACGGGCACCTCGATAACGAACGTCTTCTCGCCGGCTTCCTTGGGTTGATGGACGAAGCGAACCTTGGCGGGTTTGCCCGCTTCGAGCCGAACCGTCTCGCGCATGATTTCGACGGGCCGGCCGTCTTTGATCTCGGACAGAATCACGGGCACCGAATCGGGCATGCCCGGCCCCTGGGTCGTGACCTTCGCTTCGATCACGAGCCGATCGTTGACGTTCACGGATTCCTCGGCCCGGAGGTCGGCGATGGCCAGATCCGGGGGTTCCGTCGCGTCGCCGACGCCGACCGGGTACAACGGCACGCCGGCCCGCGCGGCGATCCGGGCCGCCGTCGGCAGGTCGTCGCCTTTGGTCGTCACGCCATCGGTGAACAACACGATCGCGTTCAGCGAGCCGCCGCGGAACGTCTTGAGCACGCTCTCGACGCCCGTCCCGAGCTGGCTCGTTTCGCCGGTCGGCATCACGTCCATGATCTCGTCGAGCAGTTGGGCGCACTGGGCCGGGTCGTTCAGTTCGGCCATCCGCGTGGCCTGTCCGGACATCCGATAGAAGTGCACGCGCATCTGCCGTTGCTTGAGAAACGCCTGAATCCACTCGCCGTCGCCGGTCGACAACAGGGCCTTGATCAAGTTCAGCCGGTGCGGCGTCTTCAGATCCTGCACACGCGCTTCGAGCTGGCCGAGTTCCTCTTTGAACTTGACCGCATCGACCGAGTTCGGGTCCTTGGCGATCTGTCGATTGATTTCGTCGATACGACTCTGATGTTTCGCGATGCGTGGGGCCGCGAGCTTGGCCCACGAAGCTTTCAACTCATCGACCTTCGACTTCAACACCGGATCGCGGAACGAATCGACGACGGACATGCTCCGCGATTCGTCGAAGACGATCGCGACATCGGGCCAACCTTCGCGTTCGAACGCGAGCTTCGATTGCGGCAGAAGCACCCCCAGGGCGATCGCGTACAGCCCGAATCGCAACGCCCCGAGTCGCAGGATGGGATTGCGCCAACCGGTGAGAGGTCCGGTGGCGCTGGTGCCCGGTCGTTCGCGGCGATAAATGGTCCAGACGAACAGGCCGGCCGCGAGCAGAAGCCCGGCCGTCAGCCAGCGATCGGTCCCGGAATCGCCGGTGACATAGGCCATCGATTCGAGCCGCCAGCGGGTGCCTTCGCCGGGCGCGGCGGCCGGAACCCCGAGCGAATGTTCGAGCGGCGCGCGAATCGAGTTCGGCAGGAAGCCGAGGAACTCGCCGGTCAGGACCGCGTGGGCCATCACGCCGAACGCGAGCGCACAGGCGGCGAACGGCACGAGCCACAGCGGCGTGAGCCAGCGGGCCGGCTTGACGCGCATCGGGTCGGCCGCCCCGCCGGCCCGGGCCGAACCGTAACGCCAGGCGAGCAACGTTTCCAGAACGAGGAGGCCGACCATCGCGATGAGAAGTACTCGCGCAACGGCCGGGCCACGCGGTTCGACGGGCATCGAATCGTCGCCGCCGGTCGATGCGACCGCCCGCGTTTGCACTTCGGTCGCGTCGCCGACGATCTGAATATCCGCGTCCGAGGCCGCCGATTTGAGATCGGCGGACGTGATTCGCCGCAGATCGCTTTCGGCCCCGCCCGTCGGTGAGATGACCGGCACGTTCACGGCGAACAGCGAATCGTGCTTGCCGCCGACCGACACCCGATACACCCCCGCCCGGTCGGCCATCGGGATGCGCACGAGGCCCGCTTCATCCTGAGCGGTGACGGCGATGCCATCGAGAGTCGACCCGTCTTCGAGCGTGATCGCGGCCGACAAGCCGACGAAGTTGGCCGGCACATATTCTTCGAGCGGCTCGCCGGCGGTCACGGTTTGACGGGTCGCCCCCGAGACCGCGTGCCGCAAGAGTTCCTGAACGAACGGCGGGAACGACAGCGTCTTGCCCCAGTCGTTCCAATCTTCGTTCAAGCTGCTCGCGATCACGAACACCTTGCCGCGATGCCGTGAGAACTCGACGATCGCCGGGTCGAGCCGGTCGGCCTTGTCCTTGGGATCGCTCGGCAGGAAAGAGAACAGTCGTCGGGCCGGGCCGGTCGGCGGCAGGTCGAGTCGAACGTACCGGCCAAAGCGCGGCGTGCCGAAACTCGCCCGTTCCTGCTCGCTTCGAAACGCGGCGAGCGGGGGGAACTTGAAAGCGTCCGGGTCCGGCAGCAGCGAATACGACTGACCCTCAGGGGCCCGGCGCACGCCGACGAGCGGGCCGGGCAACAGGCCCTTGCCCTCGTTGAACAGGACGCGGTTGTACGCATCGAGGTTCTTTGATGAGTTCGGCCCGAGGCCGATCACCACGCTGCCACCGCGCTTCAGGTGCGCATCGAGCCGGGCCGCTTCGTTGCCGCCGACCGTGGGTACGTCGCACAGGAACACGACCTCGACCGGCGCGTCCGGCCGGAACAGATCGCCGAGCCCGGCGTCCTGGAACTCGCGTGGCGTAAGCACCCGAACCGAGGCGGGGCTCTCCGGCGAAGGCTCGCTGACCGGGAACGGGTTCAGCGCCTTGACCAGGAACCCGCTCGCCCGATCGAGCGGGTCCGGCGAGGGCTTGCCATTTACGACCATGACCGGAATCGTGTCGCGAACCGTAACGGCCAGCGAGCGCGAATCGTCGAGCTTCAACTCGTCCTCGGCCACGCGAACTTGAAGCACGTATTGGCCCGGCTCGCGGAAGCGGCTCTGGCGGGTCAGCGCGAACGTGACCGCCTTCGCGGTGTTCGCGGGCACATCGACCAACTGTTGCGCCACTTCGCGAAGCGCGAACTTGTCCCCCGCCTTGCCGACCAGCAACTCGACGACGAGCTTGTCGCG
>JANLUE010000311.1:0-3989 GCA_031363325.1 Gemmataceae bacterium | reverse complement strand
TGGTGGGAGCAAGTGAAGAGTCAACTCGGTTCCATCCGTCGACTGGTCATCTACCTGGACAACGGCCCCAACAATTCGGGGACGCGAACGCAGTTTCTGAAACGAATGATCGCGTTCGCCGACGCCTCGGGCCTGGAAATTTGACATGACGTTCAACACGACCGCGATCTACGAGAACGGCCTACTCCGACTGCCGCGCCCGCTCGACGTGCCGGAGGGGACGGCCGTGAATGTTCAGGTCGTGCATCCGCAGCCAAAGCCGTCGCATCCTGAATCGGAAATCGAGCGGCGCATCATGGCCGCCAAGTCGATGGAGGAGGCCTACGCAATTGCCAGCGAGTTCCCGGACAACGATCCCGAGTACAATGTGATCAAAGAAATGAACGAGACCCGACGCCAAGCGGGGAGCCGACTCCTCATCCCCGATGTCCAATAGTTGTTTTCCTATTCCCGCACGGCCCCCCTCCAAACCGCGTCCATCTTTGTCGCCAACGCCTCCCAGCCGTATTCCGCCACGACTCGCTCCCGGCCCCGTCGCGCGGCCGTTCGGACTCGCTCCGGTTCACGCATTCCATCGACAATCGCTTGGGCGAAATCATTGGGAGCATCGGCCACAATGCAATGTTCGCCATCCCGAAGCCGCAAGCCCTCGACGCCGACGCGAGTCGTCACGACCGGAAGCTCCGTCGCCAACGCTTCGAGAATCTTCAGCCGCGACCCGCCGCCGATTCGCAATGGCACCGCCAACTGGCCGGCCGTATGAAGGAATGGCCGCACGTCCGGTACGTCGGCGTGAACTTCGACCCCCGGTCGTCTGGCGAACGCGCTGATCCACTCCGGCGGCTTGCGACCGACGATCGCCAGCGTGGCCCAGGGTTCCGCCGCGCGAACCGTCGGGAAGATCTCGTCGACGAGTTGTCGCACGCCGTCCTGATTGGGCCGCCAGTCCAGTGAGCCGAGGAACAAGGTTCGTTTCGGGTCGCGTGTGATCGTCGGGTTCGGCACGAAGAACTCGAGGTCGACGCCGTTCTCGACGACGGCGGGGTCCTTCGCTCCGAAGCGTTCACGCATGAGGGCCGCGTCCTCGTCGCTCACGGCGATGGCCCGGGTCGCCTTCGCGTAGGCCCAGGACTCGAACCGCTCGAACTTGCGCCACTGGCCGCGCAAGAACCAACTCTTCAGGCCGCGCTCCGTCTCGGCGAATCGCCGCCAGATGAGCGACTCGACGTTGTGGGCCATTACGACCCACGACAGGCTTCGGCCACGCATCGCCTCGGCATACGGGGTCCATTCGCAATGCCACAGGTCCGGCGCGTCGTTGCGAAGGAGTTCGTCGATCGCCCGCCCCATCGCCCGACTGGCGTGGGTGGCCACGGAGAAAGGCAACGGCGACAGGAGGTTTTTGGCGAGTCGGCCGTAGAACGCGAGGCCGCTCTTCTCGGGCACGCGATAGTCGACGGGTAAGATCGTCACATTGTGAATTGTTAATGCGTCCACCGCGGCCCGGAACTCGGCCGCGTCCGAATTGCGATGGGCGACGAACGTGATTCGATGTTGCCGGGCGAGTCGCGTCACCAGATTGAACGTTCGGATTCGCTTGCCGGACGTGAGCGGGAAGGGGAGTTCTTCGTCCAGAATCGCGATGTGCAATCGGGCCATTCGCCTCATCCTTGGCCGACGGCCCGCAACAGGTCGGCCGCCCGTTCCGGGAGCAACGTATTGATGAACAGCCCCGTCGCCAGTTCCCAACCGGCGATGGCCGTCGTTCGCGGCACGATTTCGAGCCGCCAGGAAGAGGGCCATTCGCGTCGAAACGGGGCCGAACGCACGATGATGTTCAAGTCCGGCCCGCCAAACGCCCGATCGATTCGACCGAGCAGTCCGAGCAACGTGCCGGCCAACTCCGACAATTCGTCGTCCGAGGTGTCTTCGTAACGCGGCGATCGATCCTTCGGCTCGATCCAGGTTTCGCCCAGCATTCGCGGCGCGTGCGGACAACTCACGGCGAATCGTTCCGAGTTGACGACGACTCGTTCGGGCGTGACTTCGTGGGCTCGCCATTCCCCATCAATGTCGGCGGGCACGAACGGCACGCCGATCAGTTGCGAATGGCAATGTTCGACCGTCGCGCCGGCCCGCGAACCTTCGTTTTTGAACACCTGGGCGAACGCCAACCGCCCGTCGGCTCGCCAAAACCGCAATCGATCACGCCAGGCCTTCAACACCAACGTCGCTTGCTCGTCGCCCAAGTTGCGGAAGGCCGTCTCGTGTCGCGGCGACTCGATGAACACTTCCGCCACACCGACTCCGGGATTCGGCCCGCTCGCATCGAACCGCACGGCCGCGAACCGGTTCGGCACCACCCGCACGCGCCAACCCGGCCCATTCGGTAACGTACCCGCCGCGCGCTCGGCGAATACCTCCCCCGGCGTCTCGCCCTCGTGCCCCTCGCAGAACGGACAAGCCGCCCGCGGCCCCATGGGCCGATCGCCCCGCTCCGGCGCGAGCAACACGCGCCGACCATTTTCGTCGACCCGCCACTCCGACATTCGAACTCCACCAATGACATTCGCTTAGTCGAATTGTACTTCTTCAACCGAACCCGTCCCGTTTCCGCTCGACGATCATCGATTGCGTGTCGCGCAAGATTAGCACGGATTCACTCGCCTTGACACCTCACGACCGATCGCCGATAACTTCGCACGATGCTCCATTCCCTCCAGGCCTGCCGGGCGGTGGCCGCCTTGCTCGTCGTGCTGCTGCACACGAGCCAGGGGATCTTCTTTCAGCCGAAGTATTTTGGCCACAAGCCGTATGGACTCGTGTTCGATTTCGGCTTGGCCGGCGTGAACTTCTTCTTCGTGCTCAGTGGCTTCTTGATGATGCATGTCCACGCTCGCGACTTCGGCCAGCCGAATCGATTCGGTAACTATGCCTGGAAGCGGTTCTCGCGGATCTACCCGCCGTACTGGGTCGCCTTGACGCTCGTCGTGCCCGTCTATTTTCTCAGCCCCGGCATGGGCCATGGCCATGAACGCGAGTTGTCGTCGTTCCTGCATTCTTACACGTTGATCCCGCACGCCCATCCCGAAGAGACGCTCGTCCTCGGTGTCGCCTGGACGCTCGTGTACGAAGTGTTCTTCTACGTGTTGTTTGGCCTGTTGATTCTCAATCGAACTCTGGGCGTGATCGCGTTTGCCATTTGGACCCTGGGCACGTTCGCCTATGCACAGTTCACGGAGTTTCCGGGCGATTTCTTCTTCAGCTACTTCGGCCTGTACTTTCTGACCGGCATCGCAGTCGCTTTCCTTCATGGCCGGTTTCGCGTGCCGTATCCGCTCGCGCTCGCCACGCTCGGGGCTCTGCTGTACTTCGGGACCGGGTACGTGGACATCTATCGCGGCCCGCTCGAACTGCACTCCAAGACGGCCGGCATCGCCCTGGGATGTGCGGGCATCACACTGGGTCTGGTGCAGGCCGAGCAACGGGAAATATTGCGCATCCCCCGGTGGATCGCGTTCCTCGGCAACGCTTCGTATTCCATTTACTTGATTCACTTCCCGATCTTGTCGCTCACGGCCAAGCTCGTCAAGTCGGCCCGGCTCGACGAAATGATCCCGGCGACGATTCTGTTTTGGCTCTTCGTCCTGGCCGCGACCGGGGGCGGATGTGCGTTCCATCTTCTCATCGAGCGACCCCTGTTGAACCGGCTGAAAGGTCGTTACCGAACCGCGCGCGCCGCTTCGCCGTAGAATGAGCAGCCGGCAGACGGGTGGCCCTTCCTTCCGCCGATCCGATTCGTAAAACGTTTTCGTTATCGCATACCCGGAGGGTTCCCGTCGTGACTCGTCTGCGCCTGTTGGCCGCGTGCGGCCTCGCCTTCGCCTTGATCTCCGTGAGCATCGCCCAGGAAAAGAAGGACCCCGTCCCCACCAAGAAGGACGAGGTCAAGAAAGACGAAGCGAAAAAGGACGAGGCCAAGAAGGATG
>JANLUE010000268.1:0-2089 GCA_031363325.1 Gemmataceae bacterium | reverse complement strand
ATCCCGCGCCTCACCGCGACGACGAGTGTACTCGTCGTCGTGGATGTGCAAGATAAGCTGCTCGCGAAGATCCCCACCGCGACGGAGTTGCTGCGGAACACGGCGTTCCTGCTCGACGTGGCCGCGATTGTCGGGGTCCCGGCGCTCGGCACGGAGCAATATCCGAAGGGCCTTGGCCCGATGAACGCCGACCTCGCGCGACGCCTCCCCCCTGCCCTGCCCGCGAAGACGGCGTTCAGTTGTTGCGGCGCCGCCGGGTTCCTCACGGAGCTGCGGGGCCTCGCTCGCCCGAACGTCGTCCTGACCGGAATGGAAGCGCACGTTTGCGTTTCGCAAACCGCCCTCGACTTGTTGGAAGCAGGGTTCACGGTATTCCTCCCCGTGGACGCGCTCGCGAGCCGCTCCGCAGTCGATCACGAAACGGCCGTGCGCCGACTCGAACGTGCCGGCGCAATCCCGACCACGGTCGAAGCTGTCGCGTTTGAGTGGGTCGGCGACGCGACGCATCCACAGTTCAAGGCCGTGTCGCGACTCGTAATTGATCGAATGGCAGGGACCGATCTCACATAGCCCGCCGCGCAAGCAAGGGTCATTGTGTCGCGGCTGTCGCTCGCCTACCCGGCTTTGCAGTGACTTCGCATACTGTCTCCTGTCCCCTGTCCCCTGTCTCCTGACTGGTGTGCGATGACGCTGCCCGGCCAACTGAATCCGTCCCCACGACTCTTGCTCGGCCCTGGCCCGAGCGACGCCCATCCGCGCGTGCTAACCGCGATGACGACGCCGCTCCTCGGCCACCTCGATCCGCAATTCCTGCAAATCATGACGGAAACGCAGGAGATGTTGCGGCAAGTGTTCCGCACGAACAACCGGCTCACGATCCCGATCTCCGCGACCGGCACGGCCGGGATGGAAGCGAGCGTCCTGAACCTGATTGAACCTGGCGACAAGATGGTCGTGTGTACGGCTGGCTACTTCGCGAACCGCATGGCCGAGATCGCGGAGCGAGCCGGGGCACAGTTGACACGAGTGGAGAATCCGTGGGGCAAAGCGTTCGACCTCGACCGCATTCGCGACACGTTGAAGCAGGTGCGCCCCAAGGCGCTCGGCATCGTTCACGCCGAGACCTCGACCGGCTGTTGGCAGCCGATCGACCAACTCGGGAAGCTGTGCCACGAGTTCGACACGCTGCTGATTACGGACACGGTCACGTCGCTCGGCTGCGTGCCGGTCCGCGTCGACGATTGGGAACTCGACGCGGTCTTCTCGTGTTCGCAAAAGGGCCTGAGTTGCCCGCCGGGCCTGTCGCCGATCACCGTGAGCCCACGGGCCGAAGAGGCCATCGCCAAACGCAAGACCAAGGTGCAGAGCTGGTACCTCGACCTGTCGATCGTGCGGCAATATTGGGGCAGCGATCGGGCGTACCATCACACGGCCCCGATCACGATGAACTACGCCATCCGCGAAGGATTGCGGCTCGTTCACGAAGAGGGGCTCGAGGTTCGCTGGGCCCGCCACGTGCGAAACCACCTCGCCCTCAAGGCGGGCCTGACGGCGATCGGCCTGAACTATTCGGCCCAGGAAGGGCATCAGCTTCCGCAGCTAAACGCGGTGATTATTCCGGCGGGCGTCGATGACCTGGCCGTGCGGAAACGATTGCTGTTGGAATTCGGTATCGAGATCGGCGGCGGGCTCGGCGACTTCAAGGGCAAGGTCTGGCGCATCGGGCTCATGGGCCACAACAGCAAGCCCTCGTCCGTGTTCACCGTGCTCGCGGCCCTGGAGATGTGCCTGATCGGTGCCGGCGTGAAGGTCGTCCGTGGTTCGGGAGTCGCGGCGGCCGAAGAGGCGTACGCGAACGGATGAAGGCTGGCGGTTGTCACTCCGCTCTCGAACCACGCGATACTGGACGGCCCCATACCATATCACATGCGGCCGGCAACCCGAGCGACTCCATGAGCGACCACGCGATCCGCGTCGATGACCTGACCAAACGCTACGGCCCGGTCGTGGCCGTCGATCGCATTCGCTTCCAGGTGGCGCCCGGCGAACTCGTCGGCTTCCTCGGCCCGATCGGGGCCGGCAAGTCCAC
>JANLUE010000210.1:0-1799 GCA_031363325.1 Gemmataceae bacterium | reverse complement strand
GATCCTTGTGGTCCGCGAGGTCCCGATTCAGGGCGGCGAGGTCGGCCACGGAGGGCGGGTCGGCCGGTACGTTGGCAGGCATGCGCGGCCCCTGGGGACGGGCCGACGGCCCGCCCACGATAGAACTGGTTTGGTGGCGGCCGATCTTACCACGAATTATTTGCCGCGTGGAAAGGAATTCTCCACGCGAGATTTGACGAACGCCATCGCTCGATCACGCAGCCGCCGCGAACTCTTCGACTTCGACTTCCGGCGGGCCGACTTCAATCACGCCGGACACTTCCCGGGCCAGGGCCGCGTAGTCTTCAGCGCCGGAGCACCGGGGCGCGTACTCGAAGATCGTCTTGCCAAAGCTCGGGCATTCGGCCAGCTTGATGTTTCGCCGCACGCGCGATTCGAACAACTTGGTGGCCGACCACGGTTTGGCCGAACCCCGGCTCGCCGCGAAGAACTCCGTGAGATCGCGAACGACTTCCTGGGCGAGCCGCGTCGTGCCGTCGTACAGGCACACGACAACGCCCGTAACGCGCAGCCGGGGGTTGATTCGGCGACCGACGAGCGCGGCCGTCTCGAGCAACTTGCCCAAACCATGGAGCGCGAAGAAGTGCGGCTGAAGTGGGATGAACACCTCGTCGGCGGCCGCCAGGGCGTTGATCGTCAAGACACCGAGCGACGGCGCGCAGTCCATTAACAGATAGTCATACGATTCCGGGTCTTGCGCCAGGGCCTCGCGAAGCAGGACTTCGCGACCGACGACGCCGGCCAGTTCAACCTCGGAGGCCGCCAGGTTGATGTCTGAATTCACGAGCGACAGGTTCTCGCCCACGTCCCGGCGCACGTCGGCTAGCGCCCGGCCTCGGACGAGCACGTCGTACACGCTCGGCCGATCGCCATCGGGCTCGATGCCGAAGTGCGTGGTCGCGTGGGCCTGCGGGTCGAGGTCGAGGACGCAGACGCGTTCGCCCTGGCGGGCTAGCGCGGCCGCGAGATTGACGGCCGTCGTCGTCTTGCCAACGCCACCCTTCTGATTGATGATCGCGATGCGGCGCATGGACGGACCTCCGGGGCCCACGGACTATAGCATCCAGTCGCACGGGGAATAGGTCAGGTTGATTGGGCGACTGGGCAAGATGACGAGGCCGGGCGGTTCCGAACTGGATTCGCCTCGCAAGTCTTGTGTCCCGACGGGCCGAGGTGCTATTTTGCGAGAGATGCCCGGGTTCCCGTTCGGAGTTGTCGCCCATGATGAGCGGGGAGGTCGCGGTATGAAGACGTTGCGGCGGTTCGCCGAACGGTCGCCGGCCGTCCCGGCCGCGACGTCCTGGTATCTGGCGGACGTGTCGCAGGCGTTCGGCAAGCAAGAGTTGTTCACCAAGCGGGCCCAGAAGTTGAAAGCGCTGCGGGAACACGCCCTGATCGAGAGCGCGATTTCATCGAACCGCATCGAAGGCGTCGAGGTCGAGCCGAAGCGGGTTGGCACAGTGGTGTTTGGCAAGGCGCTGCTGCGCGACCGGGACGAGGAGGAGGTGCGAGCGACCTCGTCTTGGTCGTTAGGCGAAGCCTGAGATGCGCGGTCGAGCAAAGAGATCAAGACCCGCGTCAAGTAATCGAAAACCCATTCGGAAGAACCAACATCGCTAAATGCGCCGTAGGAAAGCGTGATTACTCCCTGAAGAGTCTGGTGCTTTTCGACTTCGTCTTTCGACGCTCGCAATACGGCGTCAGCCACCCATTCAGGAATGCCCGAATGAATCGTGTCCATCGAGCCGGCGACTCGCACCAGCAGACCGCCGTCGTCA
>JANLUE010000170.1:0-2069 GCA_031363325.1 Gemmataceae bacterium | reverse complement strand
AAGAAATCCAAAGACGCGCGATCGTACATCAAGATCGTGAGCGCCGAAAGCGATCACGTTTACTTCGTCCAGAAGAACCGGAACAACACCAAAGGCCGGCTGGAACTGAAGAAATACGACCCGACGCTTCGCAAGCACGTGATGTACAAGGAAAGCAAGTAACCCCCCGCGCGCGGGCGGGAGGAGTCCCATGAACATTAAATTGAACGACATCGTCGAAGTCCTGACCGGCGACGACAAGGGCAAGCGCGGCAAGGTGCTTCGCGTCAATCGCGACAACGGCAAGGTCACGGTTCAGGGCGTGAACCTGGTGTACCGTCACCTGAAGCCGAGCCGGAACAACCCCCAGGGCGGTCGGCTCTCGAAAGAGATGCCGATGCAGGCCTCGAACGTCGCCCTCATCGACCCGACCACGAACAAGCCAACCCGGGTCGGCACGCGGTACTCGGCCGATGGGGCCAAGGAACTGTACGCCAAGAAGTCCGGGGCCCTGATCCGGGTCCTGACCAAATCCAACCCGAAATACGCGAGCGCGGCCCGATGAAAAAAGACATCCACCCCGAGTATCGCGACGTCGTCTTCCTCGACGCGGCCGCGAACTTCTCGTTCCTGTCCCGGTCCACGGTCAAGACCAGCCAGACCACGCAGTGGTCTGATGGCAAGACGTACCCGCTGGTCCGCCTCGATATCTCAAGCGCCTCGCACCCGTTCTTCACGGGCAAGATGAAGCTCGTCGATTCGACCGGCCAGATCGAACGCTTCCGCAAGCGCTTCGGAGACCTCAAGAAGAAGTAAGTTCGACCGCATTCAAGCAAAGGTCGGTTGCCGCGCGGCAGTTGGTCGCGTGTCAACCGACCTTTTGGCGCGAATGGACTCAACGAAACCAGACAAATTGAGCGTTGCTCGGCCGATTCGTCGCCGAACTATTTCTGGAATTCTCGCGCGAGAGGCTTGCCGCCCGGAGTGCGCCGCGTTACACTCTTTTCTTGTTGGAGGCATTTTCGTTCGCCGCGAGCGCCCAGCCCGCACTTTTGTCATGACCGTCGGGAAGGCACCGCCCCCACCCGGCATCCGCCCATATCCCAAAACCTTGGTCGTCGGAAAAACTCGGTCGTTCGGCACGGATTGGTTCCTGACTCCCCAGGATGCACCCAATGAGCCGCTTCTCCGCCACCGGTCTGGCCCGGAATCTGTTTCGCTCCGCGAGAGTGAACCCGTCGCGTAAGACGAACCGCCTGTCGCGGACCGCCCCCACGCTGGAAGACATCGTCCTGCAGGGCTCGACGATGAGCGCGGCGTTGGCCGCACTGGTCGAGCCGCATCAGGCGTTGGCGGCCGCGCTCGGCGACGTGGCGATGCTGTCGGCCCGGCCCGCTCCCGTGGCTGCCCCAGCAGAGACGCCCGTCGCGAAGCCGGCTCCACTCGCGGACCTGATCAGCGGCACCTCGGCGAAGCCATCTGCCCCGGAAACGCCAGGCGAATCGAGCAAGTGGGCGAGCGAAACAACTTCGACGCCCACGTCGCCCACCGCGGCGTTGGAAGCGTTGTTCGACATCGAATACCTCGCGCGTTCGTGGTCCGACTACGGGCCGTTGCCGATCGTGCGACCGGTGATGCCGAGACCCGACGCCGCGCCGGCCGCTGGCGGTGGATTCGCGGCCGTGCAACCGCTCGTCGCGCCGTTGAAAGACAACGGGCCACTCGCGTCCCCGAGGCCAGGCGAAGCGGGGCTCTCGATCGCGAACGATCCGGCCGCCGCGCCGACGGCCAGTTCGCGTTCCGTCCCGATCAGTAGTCGGCCGGTGTTGCCGCAATTGAACTCGGGAAGCTTCAAGCAACCCGAGACGTTTGTCTCGCCGCCGAACAACCCGTTCGTGCTCGAACCGCCGGCTCCGTCGCGGCCCGGCCCGGTCGCGCAAGCGACGACCGATTCACCAATCTTCGCGGTCGGCACCGACGCGGGCGTGCCGGGCAAGGTGAAGGTCTACAACGCGGCCGACCGGTCGCTCAAGTTCCAACTCACGCCGTACGGCAACACCTTCACCGGCGGCGTGCGTGTAGCGGTGGCC
>JANLUE010000105.1:0-10132 GCA_031363325.1 Gemmataceae bacterium | reverse complement strand
GCCGATGTTGAACCACCCGGCCGGATCGTCGTCGCCGATCGACTCGAAGGCCTTCAGCGACTCCGTGAGTCGGCTACTCGTTGGGTCCGGCAACGGGTGACCGGACAGCGGCCGGAACGAATAGGGTTTGCGGGCGGCCTCGGGCAAGTTCGATTCCGGGCCGAACATTCCCTCCAGGGCGTTGCGAACTTCGGCTCCGGTCGGTTCGGCAGCGAGCGAGCGCTCGAGTGCGGCCCGGGCGGCCACCGGGTGGTTGAATTGCAATTCGTGGTTGGCGATCTGGGCATTCGTGTCGGCGAGATTCGGCTTGGCCTTCGGGTCGTAAAGCTCGGCCGCCTTGCGAAAGTGCGTCAAGGCCCCGGCCGGGTCGTCCGCCCCCGAGCGAAACACGCCGCGCAGAAAGTGGGCGTACGCGAAGTTGGGATCGACCTCGAGGGCTCGAACGACGGCCTTGTCGGCTTCTTCGTACTTATCAACCTGGGCCAGAATGACGGCGAGGTTGGTCCAGGCCGAGGGGACATCGGGGAACTTTTCCGTGAACTGAATTGCCGCATGCTCGGCGGCGGCCTTCTGCCCCGACTGTAACAAACGGAGACTTTTCTCGACGTGGCCGTAATAGGGTTGGCAACACCATTTGAACTGTTTGCCGCTGCCGCACGGGCAGGAATCGTAAGCGTTTAGCGCCATGAGTCACTCGGTCGGGGGTCGGGACCGCATCGTTTTATGGAACCCGGCCGAACCGCGTCGCGCGTAAAATTCGCCATTGGCGCTTTGACCTGACCCGAAAAACGAATTACTCTCCACACAACGAGTAGCGGACGTGGCCGGTGATACTCCGCCCGCGAGGCCCGCGCAACCCTCCCATTCCACTCAACCGTTAAAGTCGAGTGCGATGGGTGCGCGGGCATGTCCCGTCCCCCGGCAAAGGATCTGTTCCATGGTGACTTCCGATCTCGGCGCCTGCGAATGGTTCGTGTGGGACCTTCGCAAGAGCGGATTGATCGACCGCGGCCATCTCGACCAACTCGTCGGCGAGTTCCTGAAGCGGAACCCCCGGGCCGAACCGCCGGCCCTGGCCGAGTTCATGGTCCACCAAAACTTCCTGAGCCCGTTCCAGGCCGATCGCATTCTGCAAGGCAAAACCCAGGGCCTCGTGCTCGGGCCGTATGTCCTGGCCGACGCCATCGGGGCTGGGAGCATGGGCCAGGTTTATAAGGCGACATCGAAAACCGATAACCAGCCCTATGCGGTGAAAGTTCTACCGCGCCGAAGCATGTGGAACGTTCGCCTCGCGCGTCGTCAGGTCCGGGCGTTCGGGCAGTTCAACCATCCGTCGGTCGTCCCGTTCGTGGATGTCGGCACGTCGGGTGGGCAACATTATCTCGTCTGGCCGCTCGTCGAAGGCGAGTCGCTTGAGGCGCGAATCGAACGGGACGGCAAGCTGTCCCCCGACGCGTCCGCCCAAGTCATTCTGCAAGTGGCCCAGGGCCTCGCGCTCACGCATCAACATGGTTTGTTTCACGGGCTCATCAAACCGTCGAACGTCCTGCTCGGCTCGGACAACCAGGCCAGCATCCTCGATTTTGGAATCGGCTCGCTCCTCGCCGAAAACGAAGGCGAATCGCTCGTGGATACGATGTCCACGGCCAACACGTTGACGAGCGGACTCGATTGCTCGAGCCCCGAGAGCGTGATGGACCCGACCAACCGTACGCCGGCCGGCGACCAATATAGTCTGGGTTGCGTGTTGTACTACTGCCTGACGGGGCGCTACCCGTTCCCGGATGGGACGGCCGTCGAAAAGATGATGGCCCACCAGTTCAAACAACCCACGCCGATTCGCGACCTCGTGCCGGCCCTCCCGGATGGACTTGTGGCGGTCATCGATCGCCTGATGCAGAAGTCGCCGGAGGGTCGATACGGCAACGCCGACGAGATCGTCGAAGCCCTGCAGCCGTTCGCGACCGAAGTGAAGCGGAACCCGTACAACCTGCGAACGGGCGCGTCGGCGAGCGGGCCAGGCAAGAACCCACGATCGGCCCAGGGCCAAAGCTATTCCGCCGCCTCCGCGCAGATTTCGACGCCCCCCGGCGGTCCGCTCACGCCGGTCCCCGGCCAGATGCAATCCATCGCGCCTTCGTCGTACGGCGTGGCCATTCCAGGCAGTCGGCCCGGCACCGGTGGTTCGCGTCCAGGAACCGGGACGGGGCCGCATCGAGCCTTGCCGTCGCGAGCGCAGTTTGGCGAGCAGGTGCGAAACTCGGCTGTCCCGGATGCCGTGGCCATCCCGACATCGAACTTCCCGTCGCAAAACCGACCGCAACCCTTGCCAGCGGCTTCGGCCTGGGTCGAGCCCCCGAGGTCTGGCTCGGCTTTCGGACTGTTTCTGGTCGTAATGATCGCCGCACTGGTTACAGTCGGCGTCTACTTCCTCGGTAAGAACTTCCTGTTCCCGGAATAGGCACTTCGATTCGAGATTGTGCTCCCAGGGTTGTCCGCTGAACGGCGACCCTGGGTCCGATATCGTTCGCAACCGCCAAGCGACCTGGCTTCCCCGCCCGAAGCGGATTTCCGCCACAGCGCTCTCACTTCACGATCACGCGAATGTCCTTCGCGGGGCCGATGTCCGGCGTCATTCGGACCCAGAAATTCCCCTTCGCCTGGCCGGCCTCGATGTCCACCGAAATATCCTTGTCTTCGTCCTTGAACTTGAATTCGGCGTTCACCTTCAATTCGCTGCCCGGCGACGCTTCGGCCTTCATCGTGAACTTGCCGTTGTAAAGCACGCCAATCTCAATCGGCAAACGAACCGTCGTCTTCTGACCGGCTTGAATCGTGAGCGGCGCGTTCGGCGGGAACGATAGGACAAACCGCAGATTTCCTTTCAACGCTTCGCCCCAGCCGTCGATACCCGCCTGTACCGAACGTTCGTCCCGAATCAAATTCTCCAACTGCGAAATCAGCTTCTTTTGATCGAGCCCCTCGCCGATGCCCGAGCGAATCTCGCGGAGCTTGGCGAGCAGAACCGTCACCTTCTGTTGGGCCGTGAAGACGACTTCCGCGGCGGGGGCGTGGGCCTGGGCGAGTTCCGAGTGGAAGCGGCCGTAGGCTTCTTCCGTTTGCGGGAAGTCGGCCGTGATCACCTCGCGGAGTTTGTCGACGATTCGCTTCTCCATTTGGGTGATCAGGTGCTGCGGCAAGCGATTCACGCGGAACTCCTGCAGGATCCGCGAATAGTCCGTGCCGACTTCGCCGGTGATGTCCTTCGCCTTGCCCAACTGCTCGACCAATTCGTTCGAGCGAGTCTGGTCGGCGAGGAACTGTTCCGGCGTCATGTTGGACGGTAAGCGAGCGGCGAGGGAACGCAGCTTGTTGTCGACGTCGGCCGTCCGGCGGATCGCGTCGTCGAGCTTTTCGGCCAATCCCCCTTCCTCGCGGGCGATCTCGGTCAGGAGTTCGCCATCGCCGACCAGCTTGAAGACGAGCACTTCCTTGTTCTGGCCGACGCCCGGCTTCGCGGCCTCCACATTGGTATCAATCGCGACCACATTCAAAGTTAGTAGGTAATTTCGTTGGGCCTCGTTCTCGCTCGCTCGCTTCAGGCCGGCCGCGAGCTTGCGCAGATCGAACCCGTAGTGAACTTCGGCTTCGGGAAGCAGCTTCAATTCGTCCTCGATGCCGCGGAAATCGACCAGTTTCTCGACCGTCTCCTCGGACCCGACGGGCCGAGGACCATCGAGCCGACCTTTGATCTCCGCCAGTGCGCTCATTCGCTTCGTGAACTGCTCGGCGAAGGCCGGGATCGGCGAACGTTGCTCGGCGACCGACGCTTCCGGGGCCGGCCGCACACGCAGTATGTTTTGTTGAATTGACGCGAACTTCGTGAGCGGGTCGCCCAGGGTCGGGAAGATCGGGGCCCCGTTGAAGAACCACATCGCCAACTCGGCTCGCTTCACGGTCACGGCCATCGGCTCGATTTCCGAATAGCCGAACACGAACTCGACCCGGTTCAAGCCCCGGTCGTCGCGAATCTTGCTTTCCTTCGTGAACGGGATCAACGCCTGCGGCGTGCAGATGTACGTCGAGCCCACCTTGCGGATCACATCCACGACGACATCGACTTCGGGGACCCGATCTTCCTCGACGACGATCTGCACCGGCCGCTTCGACGTGACCCCGTCGGTGTCCTTCAGGTAAATGTCGAACTCGGTCTGGCGCGTCACCATCGTCTTCTTGACCGCGTTGAACTCGAACTGGATCGCATGGCCATCGACGATCGGCAGGTCGATCGGGTCCGGGTCTTGAACGTCGGCCTCGATGCCGGGGAACTTGCCGGCCTTCGGCAACAGCTTCGCTTCCACAAGCGGCTTGTCCGATCGGCCCTTGAGGACGAACTCCGTCCCCATCGGGATGTCGAAGCGCGATTTGTCGCCGGTCAACGAGACGGCCTGATCGCGCAGGATGTGCCGCACGCCCTTGAGCTTGATCGGGTCGGCGAGGTAGGGCTTCTGTTCGGGGGAAAGATCCTTATCGTCCGCGAACGGGGCCTTGTGATACAGGTAGGCCGGGTGATATTCGTCGCGCTTCAATTCCTGAAGCATCGGCGGCGGTACGAGCGTGATCAACTTCTCCGGCGTCGAATAGTTCTCGCCGCGGGCCGTGAACTTGACCGATTCCTTGAGGTCGGTCAGCGTGCCGGTGAACTCGTTGTTCGCCTCGGCCCGCAGCTTCATGTCGACGCGGGTCTTCGCCCCCTTGTAGTAGAGGGTCACTTCATCGGGGATCTTGAGCTTGCGCATCGTCCGCGACATGGCCGGCTCGGCCGCGCGACTCGTCAGCTTTTCGAACGTGGTGCCGATCGCGTTGAGGTCGGTTTCGAACTGAGCCGGCAGCATCTTGCGGACGTCGGCATCGAGCTGGAACACTTGCTCGACGCGATCGACGGTCCACGCGGCCGGGTCGTCCGGAACGCTGGTCACGTCGGCCGGCAACGTCGGGGCCGTGAACGGATGGGCCGACCCGTAGACCATCGGCCCCAGGTCGACGGAGTAGCGGGCGTCGCGAATCGGCTGAAGCGGCAACTTCGGCACGCTTTCGCCGGGCAGCACTTTGGGCAAGTCCGCCCAAGTGAGAGGCCGCCAACCGACCGGGGCGCTCGCATCGGCGATCACCCACTGATACGCGGCGACTTTCACTTTCGGCGATGGGGCATCGCGGCCGATCCGCATCTCGTCGCCGGGGAAGTCGACGATTTCCAGATACGCCCGGCGCGGCCAGGGGACGTTCCTCAACATCACATCGCGCTCGACCAACATCGCCGACACGTCGGTGAAGTCGTGGTAGAACGCTTTCGGGCCGGCGCCGGTGATCGCGCAGAAACCCAGCCCGGTCAGCAAGAAGAACCCGGCCGACAGGCCCACGAATGCCGCTCCTTGCTTCCAGAGTCGACGCCAGTTGAACACTTCGTTGACGGGCACCTGATCCATCTTGGCCCGGACGTCGTCGACGGTTTTCTTGATCATCGCGACCGAGTAGCCGTATTCGCGAGCCTTCTCGAGGTCGGCCAGCTCGACGGCCGTGATGAGTCGATCGCCGAGGATCTTGGGGTAACGCTTCTCGAGCACGAGCGCGAGCGACGAGTTGCTGAACTCGCGCGTCAATCGCATCACGATCTTCGTGACCAATAGCGCGAGCAATCCGGCGACGGCTAGCCCGAGCGCGATCCCACGCAGGGCCTTGGGCGTCTCGAGCGCCCAGTCGAACGCGAAGACCTTGAAGACGCCGTAATCGATGAGCATCGCCAGCCAGAACCAGGCCGCGACGAACAGGGCGAGCGCGAGCGCCCCCTCGACGGTGACGTACCGGCGAATGATGCCCCGCAACCGCCCGAGCGGATGGGCGATTTTCGGGTCGATCGGAACGGCGGTCGCGGTGCTGGACATATTCGTTACCAACGGGGCGGTCGGGTTCAATTGCAAGTACTCAGTACTCAGTACTCAGTACTCAGTACTCAGTACTTGTTCACTGCGAACCAACTATCCATCTCTAAGCCAACTTCAGCAGTTTGCGGGTAAGCCATTCGGCCGAGAGCAGGCCGACGATGAACAGCATCATCGCGCCGACGCGTTGGGGCTTGTCGGAGTACCAACTCGAGACAAAGTTGGGCAACTCGATGCCCTTGTCCCAGTAGTCTTCCACCGCGCCGCGGTTGCGGGCCTGGACCGTGCGACTATCCATGCAGTCGGGGATCACTTTCAAAGCCTCTTCGTCGCCGAACTTGAACGCCAGGCGCTTGCCTTCGGAGCCGGCTGTCGCGACCGATTGCAGCTTGGCGTTGACGGCCGGGTCTTTCACCGAGACATCGCTGACCGGGCTGGCCAGGACGTACAGGGCCTTGAAGTCCGGGCGCGTCACATCGAGTTCGGGGTTCGATTGGCGGATCATGAACTTCTGCCGCAGCGTGTCCGAGCTACTCGGGATTTCGAGATCGACGCGCCACGAGCCGGTCGGGAACTTCTCGGGCCCGACAGCCACGCTCCGCTGGAACCAGCCTTCCCACGTTTCTCCGCCGGCCGACTTCTTGGCCGACAGCCGGAAGTCGTACGAGTATTTGGCGTGATACTTCGCCTTGGCGGTCGCGATGTTCTCCTCGCCGATCAACTTTTCGATTTCAGTGGGGTACTTGTCGAGTTCGACGGGCCGAATCGAAATTTTCGGGTCCGAGTTTTGCGGCACGGGCTTCAGCGAAGTGTCGAGGACTTGACCGTTCACGCGAAGATAGCCCCCCTGGCCGATCACGGGGCTGACGAGGAGTCGGCCACGCCGCGTTTGTTTGCGGCGACTGCCGGCCGCCATGTAGCGGCTGAACTTGGTCCAGAAGCGCTCGAAGTACGCGTCCTTGTACTGGCGAAGCCGCCAGATCTCCGGCGAGCCGACCCAGGCCGTCCGGCCCTGGCCGTACTGCATGACCACGAGCCACGGCGGGTTCTTTCCGTCGGGCATTTTGATCGCGTTCGGGTCCGGGAACCGGGCGACCGGAGTGGCGACCGCCTTCATTTCGCGGATCGGAAAATAGTTGTAGAAGCCGCGGAGCATGCGGGCCTTGTCGTCGCGCTCCTCGCGGCCCGTGAAGAACAACTCCCAGGGGACTTCGACGCGCGGCTGTTCGTCGTCGAGCTTCATGAAGTCGAGGTCGCCGCCCAGGTTCTCAAATTCAAGTCGCCACGGTTGGTTGGCGGTTCGCTTGGCGGCCGCCAGGTCCGGGTCGCCTGGCAGAACGGGCAGGATGTCCTGGAGCGCCTTGAACTTGTCGCCGTCCGACGGGCGGGCCAGGTGCTTGGTGTGAATGTGCCCGGCCACGAACAACAGCCCGCCGGCCTGGAGATCGACCCAGGTGCGGACGAGCCCCGTCTGTTCCTCGGTGAGCGCGTCCCAGTTGAAGTCGAACGCGATGATCACGTCGTACTTGGCGAGGTTGTACCACTTCTCCTTCGGGTCTTCGTTCGGGAGTTCGTCCACGCGGAGCTGGTCGGGGAACCGCACCAGTTGGCGTTCCGGCTCTTCGAGCAAGTTGATCTTGCCGTCCTGGCCGCCCTTGTTCTGGACGAAGATGCTCATGTCCGCCTTGTCGCGGAGGAGCTGCGTGATCAGGAACTGGAAGTCGCGGTTCGGGGCCGAGCAAACGACTAGGACGCGGGCTGCCTTCTTCTGAACCTTGATCGTCACCCATTCGCTGAAGTGTTCCTTGTCCGCGAAACGTTCCCCTTCGACGCGCGGCGTGACGGCTCGAACTTTCCACTCGCCCTCGGCCAGTTCCTTCGGATTGTCCTTGTTTTTCAGCGTGTCCGGAACTTTCTCCGGGTCGATGACGAACTCGGTCTGGGCGTGCGGCGGTTCGCCGGGCAGGAAGGTGACTTCGCTCGGCAGGCGAACGAGATTGGTTGCTTCGCCCTTGGGCAGTTGAATCTCGAGTTCAACTTTCGCCTTCTGGCCAACCAGTCCATCGCCATCGACTTCGACGATCGCCTTGAACGGTTCGTCCGGCGGCGTCTGATCGGGGACCTGGAGGTCGGTGATTCGGACGGCGACGACCTTCTGCTCGGAGCCGACGCCCACGGTGAAGATCGGCACGTTCTCGCGCTTGGCCCGGATCTTGAGGTCGAGGACGGCCGCCTCGCTACCGAGATTACTCTGGCCGTCGGAGAACAACACGATCCCCTGTACCATGTTGCCCGCCTCGCGATTGACGAGCGAGAGCAACGAATCGGGTACGTTCGTGGCGGAGCCGATCGTGCGGGCCACGTCAACACGGGCCATCAACTTGTCGCGGTTCGAATTCAGAACGGCGAGGTCGTCCGGCGACAGGTCGTCGGGCAGGGCCGCGTTCTTGGCGTCGAACCACTTCTGCGCCCAGTCGGCGTTGCCGATCGCGTTGCCGTCCCATTCCTTGGTGGTTTTCACTTTCGAGACGCCATCGTCCGAGAGGCCGCGAATCACCCAGGGCTTGAAGTCGTAAGACGCGAACGATTGCCAGTCGGCGTTCTGCCACGGCTGGCCGACGACACGCTTCAAGGCACCATCGGCTCCCGGCACGCGATGGATCGCCGTCGGCAAGCCCGATTCGTTTTTCTCGAGCACCTGGGCTTCCTCGTCGAGCCGATTGCCGAGCCGATAGACGAACACCGGGTTCTTGTCGAGCAGGCCCTTGACGAAGCCGATCTTGTCGTCGGACAGGTAATCCATGATCTTGGCGAGCCGCGTCTTCGGCTTGCTCGAGAGCGCGGCCGATGGGGCCTCGTCGCTGAGGATCGCCATGCTCTCGGAGACATCGACAACCACGATCACGCGGGATCGCTTCTCGACGCGTTCGTACCCCTGGCGGGCGGGCATCAGGAAAATGATCGCGAGCAACAAGTAAACCAGAATGCGCGTGACGGCCAACGGGGCGGCCCAGTACCAACGGACCGTCCGTGCGTCCTTGATGTACATCCAGATCACGAACGCGATCCCAACGAGCAAAACGCCCCCCATGATCAGGAGCCACCACTGCCCGTCGAGTTCGCGCCCGAACACTTTGAACGATTCCACCAATCGGCGGAAAACGAACTCGGATTCGGTCTGGATGCCTTGGTCGTTCATTTCAATCTCGATCTCTTGCTTCGTCATTCACCAATCGTTGACCAACGCCAACCACTTCGTCCTAGGCGAGCCGGGGGGCGTTAGCCCTCCGGGTGAACCCGCAATGACTTCCACCCAAGTCTGTTATCCGCTCGCCACTTCAATGACTTACCGTGGTGTCGTTTCTGGGTTCACCGTTTTGCCAGTCACCGACACATCTCTGTCATGACCGCCCATCGATTCAAACAAATCCGCACACGCATCGCGGTATCGGACCGCGATCCACATCGCGAGCGGCACCTCCTGCGTCGCGACATATCGGACGGCGTTGATCACCGCGAACTCATCGGGCAACTTTGGCGTCGATCCCTTCGCCGCCCACCAAGTATCGCTCGCCGGCTTCGACCAAATCCGATTGAGCTTTCGGCTCGCGTAACTCTTGAACGTCCCTAACACGTCTTCCGGCTCGGGGGTCTCCGCAGACTCCAACCACAACGTGGATGTGCTGCCTCATGACGGCCGCCGCACACAACTCCCAGCGCCGGTACGCCGCGGTCTCCAACAATTGAGCCAACACGGCCTCTGCCTTCGGCCGATCGAGCACGATTGGCGAACACTTCAACAATCCTTCCATCGCGGTGTGCAACGCATCGTTTCGACCGTAGGCATCCATGCCCAACCGATTTTCCCGAATCTTCATGCCGTCGGTGGATCGAACGTTACTCACCGTTCCACGTCCATCGCCCGGCAATCGCGATCCGTACGTCGCCCAAGTGAGGAACCAGTGACGGTCGATTTCGATTGGCGGAATCACCATTTGATTTCCCCATTTACTCCGCATTCGCGCCGCCATTTCCAATCTGGCGAGCCGGGGGGCGTTAGCCCCTCGGGTGACGTCGCATTCGCGCCGCCATTTCCAATCTGGCGAGCCGGGGGCGTCAGCCCCTCGGGTGACGCCGCAATGGCTTCCACCCAAGTCCGATGCTCGACAAACACTGATGGACCGCGGTGTCGT
>JANLUE010000096.1:0-11866 GCA_031363325.1 Gemmataceae bacterium | reverse complement strand
TACTCAGTACTCGGTACTCAACTCTGACATCTGTCCTCTGTGGCATAGGCCCGACCGGGCCTTAGTGGTGGCAGTCCGCTCACCCCGCGCCGAGGTCGTTCTTCAACAACTCCGATCGCAAGATTCCGCTATTGGCCGTCGCCACGACTTCGCCGGGCAACAGGCCGGCCGCGATCTCGGTCGTCGTTCCGAGGATCGCGCCGGGTCGGACCTTGCGAACGTGAAACACTTTGTAGGGGGACGAATCGAAGTCCTTGTCGCGGACGAAGACGACATGGCAACATCCCTCCCAGTGGATGGCCGAGGCCGGCACGACGATCGCGTCGGACGCCTGGCGCAGGATAATCTCGGCGGTTCCGAACGTGCGCGCCTGATGTTGGCCGTTCTCGTTCGGCCAGGCGACGCGAACGGGGACCGTGCGCGTTTTTTCATCGGCAGCCGGGCTGATCCACGCGACCGTTCCAGTATCTCCCACGTCGTGGCCATCGTGGCGGAATCGAACGGATAAGCCGGGCTTGATGCGTTCGGCTTCTTCGCCGCGAACATGGAGTGTCAGCCACATGCGCCGAGTATCCGCAACGACGAGCAGCGGTCGATCCGGCCCGGCCGCCTCGCCATCGGCCGACGCGCGTTCGATGACCTCGCCATCGAACGGACTTCGAATGGGGAGTAAGTTGTTCGACTCGGTGCGCACGCCCAGTGTCGTCGCCAAAGCGTCCGGCAAGCCGAGCAGGCGAAGTCGTCGGGCGGCGTCGGCCGGGGCGAGCGCTTGCAGTTCCTTCGGGTCGATGGTGAAGCCGAGGTTCGCGAGCGTCTGTCGGGCGGCCGCGACGCGAACGACCGATTCGGCGACGGCCGCCTCGGCATCGAGCACGTTCTGAGCGGTCACCGCCTTGCCGGCCAGGTCGCGGAGTCGAGCCAGTGTCTGTTCGCGAAGCAACTGAGCCCCAAGAGCCTGCAAGAGTTCGCCCTTCGCCTTGCCGACATCGGCCGCATCGACCAGTGCAACGATCTCACCGGCCCGCACGCGTTCGCCGACACGCTTCAGCAATCGCCACACGGTTCCGTTCACGCGGGCCGACAGGCGGGCGACCTTGGTCGGGTCGAGTTCGAGTTCGCCGGTCGCGTTGATCGACTCCGAGACTTCGCCACGAATCGCTGGCGTCGTGGCAATGTCGAGTTGCCGAAAGACATCGTCGGAGGCGAATTGCAAGCGGCGCTGATGTTGCCGACACTTGCTACCGTTGGCGGGTCGAGGCGCGAACGCCAGGACCTCTTCGATGCAACTGCGTTCCGCGGCCGCCGATGTCGAGTCGGCCAACTGGGCGACTTCCGGATTGCAGTGCGGGCACTCGTGGACGCCGTGCGTGCGGCACCAGCCGAACGCACGGCCCTTCGGCAACAGGTCCGCATTGCACTCGACGCACTGCGATTCCGGCACGCCGTGCTCGGCACACCAGTCGTCGGCCGTCGCCGATTCGCGACCAATGAGCGCGGAGAACTTCGGCATCCGCCAATCGAAGCGTTCACCGATGGCAGCGACACCCAGCAACGTGGCCAGGCCCAGCGCGGCCGGGATGAGCCCGGTCGCGATTCGTCGCACGAAGTCGACCTTCGATTCACTCATGACTCGGTCCTCCCGCCAACGCTTTTCGCAATTCGTCCGCGAGGAGCGCGCTCCCCTTGGTCGCCACAACTTCACCCGGCACTACCCCGGCGATCACTTCGAACTTCGCCCCGTCGCGGGCACCCGGCACGATGACCCGAACGTGAAACGCCTTCGGCCCATCGTCGTCCAAGTACCGTTTGTCACGCACGAACACGACACTCGTGCCCGAGATCACATGCATCGATTCCACTGGAACGAGGACCGCCTCCGGCTCGACGCGGATCACCACGCGACCGGCCCCGAGCGTCGAGGCCCGGAGTGTCCCCCTGGGGTTTGGCACGTCGGCCCACACGGGGACGGCCCGAGTCACTTCGCCGGCCGCGATGCCGATTGATGTCACGCGGCCCGACGATTCGACGCCGCTTCCGTCGGAGCGAAACTTCGCCTCCTGGCCGACCTTGATCCACTGCGCGTCGGCCGGCGGCACGTGAACGACCAATCGCAATTGACGAGCGTCGGCCACGACGAACATGGCCCGCCCGAAGTCCACCGGCTCGCCCGCGACCGACTCGACTCGAAGCACGACGCCCGCGAGTGGGGTGGTCACCGGGAGCAACGTGGCCGGCACCGCGTCGGTGGACGCGATCGCGGCCGGAACGCCAAGTTGCCGGAGGCGTTCGGCCACCCGATCGTCGGCGAGTTCGCGCAGTTCGGCCGCGCGGGGCGAGAGGCCCAGATTCACGAGGGCCTGTTCCGCGGAAACCAGCCGCAGTTCCGCTTCGCGTAGAGCGGCCGCTGTTTCGGTTCGAGTCAATTCGTCGACCGGTACGCCGACGATATCGCGGGCCGCCTTGGCTCGAAGCCGAACGTGCACGAGGGCGACCTGCAAGTCGGCCTTCGCTCGACCCACCTCGGCCGAATCGACTAACGCCAGCAGTTCGCCCTTCTGGACCGCATCGCCCGGTTGCTTGAAGATTCGCCAAGCGGTCCCCGGCGACCGGGTCGTGACGCGGGCGACGTGCGTTGGATCGAAGACCAACTCGCCGCTGCCGGCCACGGACTCCGTGAGCGCGGCCGACCACACCGGCGAGACATCGATTCCGGCCGCGTCCACGGCCTCGGCCGACGGGAAGCGAACGAATCGTGGGCGACTCAGTGTGTTCGGCGCAATCTTCGCTCGATCGCGCGCGGCGAAGGCGCGGCGGACTCGTTCGCGGTCCGCGTCGGTTGGGACCGTGGGCTTGGATTTCTGCGCGACTGCGGGATCGCACGTCGGGCAGACGGGCAGACCGTGTTCGACGCAGCGCTGGCCGCGCGGGCCATCTTCGACGAGGATCGATCGTCCCGCGACCGGAACCGAGGCTGGTTGCGCCGCCTGAAGGAATCGCCATTCGGTGCGATGACCCCAATAGGCCGTGCCCAGGAGGGCGGCCAGGATCAACGCGGTCGGCCAGCCGGCCACGAGAGAACGGCGGCGCGGTCTGTGTTCGGCGATGGAGCTAATGGCCATTGCGGAGCGCCCCGATGGAGTGATGGAGTATCGAGAGTGCGTGGAGTTCGAACGAGAAATGACCGCCGACTAAATCAACAGCGCGCAGTGCGAGAGGAACAGCGGTGCGGAATCGCGCGGAGTGACGGTATCGCGACTGGCCCGGCGGACCGGCTTTGTTGCCTCGATCGAATCGACGATGACTGACGGAAACGCGCAATCCGGTACGGACACATCGGCCAGAATCGCCACCCGTTGAATCACCCCGGTGACGACCGGGCAGTCGGCCTCGTGTTCGCCGGGCGGAGCATCGATCGGGGTGGAATCGTGCGGCGATTCAGCCGGTTCGTCGACAACGTGCTTGCAGCGACCATGTGCGCAGGGCTTGGGGCTTGAGTCAACGTTTCGATCGATCGCCGCCGGTGATTCGGCGTGCGCAGAGTGACACACGCACATGCCCGGCGGCATGAGGAGCGTTGGCAACAGGGCCAGCAAAGCTAGCGTCGGTCGAACGATCTGTGACTCCTGAATGGTCGATTCGACTACTCAATTATTAACCGGTGTTGGTTCGACAGTCAATCCGACCTCGGACCACGACGAACGAAATCCATCGTCGAACCGAGGGTGTGATTCGACGAATCGAGTCCGTTCGTCGCTTACGATTCCCAAAAAACTTCCATTTCCATTTGACTTTCCCAAACTGTAGTGGAGAGTTCTTCGACCTGTCCGCCTGAACACTTCGCCTCCTCCGATCTGGGTTGCAACGTCCCGGCCTCGGGGTATGTTCCCGCGCTTGTCGATTCCGCCCGTCGCCCCAACCACCCCGTTCCGAGATTGCCAGATGTCCGTTCCCAATCGCGCCCGTTTATTGCTTGAACAGTTTGAGGTTCGCCTGGTGCCGGACGCGACGATCCCGCCGCTCGAACCCGGAATCGTTGCGGGCCGAGTTTGGTTCGATTCCAACGCGAACGGCTTGCGCGATCCCGGCGAAGCGCCAGCCACCGATTTGGACATCGAAGTGTTTGAGCGTGCTCAGGAGGGCTTGATCGCGGCCGGTCGAACGGACGCCGAGGGCCAGTATCAACTGCCGTTGCCGAAGGGCGACTACACGTTGAAGGTCGATGCGCCGGCCGGCTTCCAATTCACGACGCCCGGCGTGGTCACCGTGTTGCCGGCCGACAACAGCGATGTCGCGCGCGATTCCGGGATGGCCGACTTCTCGGTGGATGGCGTGACGCCGGCCACGATTGATGCCGGCCTGATTCCAGTGCTGCCAGTGAACGCCCGGCCCACGGTCGCACCGCTCGCGCCGATCGTGATTGCCGAAGGTCAACCGCTCGCGTTGCATCTTTCGGCGACGGACCCCGACGGCGATCCGCTGACCGTGGCCTGGGACCTGAATGGCGATGGCGTCTTCCGCGACGTTGGCGGAATCAATCCGACGCTCACCTGGGGCCAGTTGCAATACTTCGGCATGGCGGACTCCGGGCCGGCCCGGCCGATCGCGGCGCGAGTCTCGGACGGCAAGAACCCGGCCGTCGTGATCGCATCGACGGTCGCGATCACGAACGTCGCCCCGACCGCCACCTTGACCCTGTCGGGCACGGTGACCGAGGGAGGGACGGGGCGCGTGCTGTTCGGCCGCGTGAACGATCCGTCGGCGCCCGATCGAGCGGCCGGTTTCCGCTTCAGCTACGATCTGAACAACGACGGCAAATGGGACATCGGCGATGGCAAATCGTACGCGGGTGGCGTACTCGAATCGAGCGCCACGCTCCCGCCGGAGCTGCTGCGCAACAGCGGTTCACGCGTCGTGAAGGCTCGCCTCTTCGACAAGGATGGCGGCTGGACCGATGTTCCGCTGACGGTCACGATTCGCAATGCGGCCCCGCGGGCCACGTTCAAAGCGGATGGCCCGGTCCTCGAAGGCTCGGCGGCGATCGTGCGGTTCTCGGGCGTGAGCGATCCTTCGCCGGCGGACAGTGTCGCCGGGTTCCGATTCAGTTTCGATTTCAACAACGATGGAGCCTATGACATCGGCGACGGCAAAACATTTCAGGGTAGCGCCCGTGGGATGGCGGCTCGAGTCCCGGCCACTTTGTTGAAAGACAACGGGACTTACCCAGTCCGAGCCCGCGTGTTCGACAAGGACGGTGGCTCGGCCGAGTACATCGCGATCGTCCGGGTGACGAACGACCCGCCGAGCGGCGACTTCAAGCCGACGGCCCCGGTCGTTGCCGGAACTCCAGCGGAATTCCAATTCACAGCCACAGATCGCGGCACAAAAGACATGGCGGCCGGGTTCGCGTACCGGGCCGACTTCAATGGCGATGGCTACTTCGAGCAGACGAGCCGCGAGCCGAAACTGACGTACACGTTTCGAACGGCCGGCACCTATCAAGTCCGCGTGAAGATCGCCGACAAGGACGGCGGTACCTTGGAATGGACGCTCAACGTGGTCGTGATGCCGAAGGATGGTTGACATACTTTGCCTGCGCTACTTGTCTGTGCCCTACTTTGAGGCGGGCTCGCGGAAGATCAACTGGGCGAAGTGGTACAGGTCGCTCTTCCACACCTTGAAGTCATGCCCGCCGCCGGGGATGACGCGGTACTCGTGCGGAACCTTGTTCTCGTCGAGCATCTTGTGGACGCCCTCGCTGATCCGGAACAACCCGTCCTTGTCGCCGCACGCCACGTACAGCAGCTTTAACATCTTGGTCGCTCCCGCGTGGTCCTTGATGAGGTCGGCGGGGCGTTTGGTATTTGGAGCCGAGGAGAACCCGCCCGCCCAGGCGAACGTGTCGAGGTTGCCGAGGCCAAAGTTGAGCGACTGCCCACCGCCCATCGACAGCCCGGCGATCGCGCGAGACTCGCGGTCGGCCTTCACGGAATACGTTTTCTCGATGAACGGGATCAGGTCGGTCAGCAGTTCCTTTTCGAACAGCGCGAACGCGGGCGACTGCTTGGGGATCGGGTCGCGCGCCGTCAGGTCGTTGGACGCCCGCCCGTTCGGCAAAACGACGATCATCGGCACCGCCTTCTTGTTGGCGTACAGGTTGTCGAGGATCACGTCGGGCACGCCGCCCCGTGCCCACTCATTTTCGTCGCCGCCGATGCCGTGGAGCAGGTACAGCACCGGGTACTTCGTGTCCTTGGAGTACCCCGGCGGGGTGTAGACGCGGGCCTTCCGCTTGACGCCGACTGTCGTCGAGTCGTACTCGACCGTCTCCAGTTTGCCGCGCTCGATGCCGTCCCGCTTCTTGTCGTAGTCCTTCGGCGGGTCGGGGAATCTCACCGCCTTCCCGTCCTTCTTCGCGTCGACCGGCTGGGCCAAAGCGGGCGCGAATGGGGACACGATCAAGGCACACGCGACGACGGCCAAGATTCGGTTGCTCATGATTCGTCCTCGGAGTGCGGGGTGACGCTCGGGCTGAATTGGCGAGGGCGCGGAGGTATCGTAGTGACCTTCGTTTAGGCGGGGTTCGAGCAACTCATCACTGCACTTTACCCGGCCGCCGCTTCTGGGACTGGCCACCGGAATCGTGGAGCCACGATGAATCGTGCTGCGCGCAAGGCCAAATTGCTGGCGATCTCGACTCGGGACGTGCCCAAATGACCTCGGCCACAATTAAACTTCTTTTGAAAAGTGGGACATTCGTGGACATTTTGGGACACCTAGGTTGGAGAGGGGTTGTCGATGAGAGTGGCCTCTGAAGTTGGAATGACCAATAGACTTCGAAAGCTAACCTCCCGAACGGGGTAATGTGGCAGATTAACTATACTGTACGTTTGGACATTGTCAACTGGAAATGTTGTCGAGTCGGCGATTCCAGAAACTCGGCATCTCAAAGCGACTCGAGTCCAAACGGCGCCAACATTTTGTACCCCCGCTCCGCGAACTCTTCATACGGTTGGCTCAGGCAGGACTTGTCCGCGCGCGGTGGACTGACGCGATCCACGATGAGTGGACCCGCGACGTGCTGGCCGACAAGGCTCGCGTCTCGGCGGAACGACTGGCCCGAACCCGAGAACTGATGAACAATGCCGTCCGCGACGGGGTACGAAGTTCTGATCGAATCGCTCAACTTGCCGGACCCCGGATGACCGCCACGTGCTATCGAGCTTCAGATTGATAACGCCACGCCGATTGATCGAGGCGAGCGTAGAGGCGTAAGCCCGACGTGCGAACCCAGTGCACGTCGAAGGTGCCTGGAGATTCGAGCACCAAGGCTTCGGTTCGAGATGTTTTGGGTTCGCACGTCGGGCATACGCCTCGACGCTCGATCAATCGGCGTGGCGTTATCGACCTGAAGCTCGATAGCCGCCGCCATCCGAGGCGGAGCGGAGGTTATTATGACCTACCGATCGCAGGACGCGCGATGTGAGTCAACTCGTACGCTTGCGGGCCGGGTGTGCCGAAACCTTGCGTTTTTTCTTCTGGCGAATCTCTTCCGCCGCCTCTTCGAGTTGCGCGATGGTCCGTCTACGCTCGATAGTCGGCCAGGCCGTACTCTGCTGGCTCGAGCGAAATTCGGCCAGTATTTCGCTTCTCGCGGCGGATTGAGGATCGACAAGCACCTTCAATAACCAGGCGTCTTTGGTCGCCGGGGAGACATCTTTAAGCCAATCCGCGTAATCCGTGTCAGGCTCCACGGGCGTGAACGGCTCCGTGTTTCCCTCGGCCGCCGCGGCGATGAGTCCATCACTTAGTCCAAAGAATTCCACAAGCGCCTGTTGCGGTGCCGTGAGTTTGTTCAGATTGGCCGGAACAGGGCCCTCGATGGAGTCGTTCCGGTCGTGGTTGCTATCCGATAATACGGCCAGCCGAGCGAGGTACAGCGGCCTCAGATCGCCCGCCAGAATCTCCGCACGCAGGGGAACCAATCGATCGAGGAGTTCTTCGAGATCGGACAGTTCATCCTGATCGCCGGCCTCATGCCAGGGAGCGATCGACACGATGCCGCCTTTGCCCCGCTTGGCCTTGATGAATTCCATCCCCTCGCCATCGAAATAGGGCTTCGCGCCCGCCGAGCGGCGCGGATCGTTGGGAAACGCGATGAGAAGCGTGCGAGTGCCGAAATTCGCATAGTGAAGGTGGATGTCGTAACCGCGTGAAAGCATGGCGACGGCATCGCCATGAAAGTCGCCATAGTGGTATTCGTTGTCGAACGTCCAGGGCGTAACCTCGGCCCGCGTGGACTGCTCGTACATGAACTCGAGGTCCTTGCCGCCGACGGGCTTCTCGGCGGCCCGAAAACCGACGTATTGATACTCACTCATGACTTTGGCTTTCTTGGCGGAGCGACTGACGATTGAATGCCCTGGCCCCTGGCGAATTTGAGCTACGGATCAACGGTACCGCGAGCGTAAAGTAATTTGCGACGAAGCTATTGCTCCTTCGTCCGCCGGTTCAACGATTGCCGCCCCGGCCGATAGCCGCCGCTTGGCAGGTCTCGTTCCTTGGGCTTCCCTCCTGTGGCCGAGCTCGCAATCGTATGGTAATGGTCGCCCTCGTCATTGCGAGTCGCTTGATTAGTAGCCCTCCGACGTCGCGTCTCCATCGCCTCCCTGGGCGGCTGCGCCGGTATCGGCCCATCGCACCCGCCGATCAGGTCCGCCCGCCTCGCTTCGATCAACGCCTCGCGCACCGTGAACCGGTTTGAAGAACTGCATCAGCGCGCGTTGCATCTTGCGGTCGCGCATGCCGGACGCTATTGCGACCGCCTTGCCGGTCATCGGGCCCACGTGGCGATGTCGACGGGGGCGGCACTTTGCATGAACTTCTGGATGCTACGCACGGCCTTGCTGCTGGATAAAGGCGACCAGAACCACAAGCCTCGACGAGCGGTTGGAGATCATCCAGCGAAAGTGGGCCTCCAGGGCAGGTCTGTTTTCGTAGAGATGCTCGGTCTGGTAGGGGCTGTTTTCCCAACTCCCGCGCGAATACCAGCGCTGAATCGGATACCCGGCCTCGGCCAACTGGTATACTCCAAGGTCCGACGGCGGCCCGTCATCGCCTACCCTCCGCAACTGAAGCTGGAAAGCCGGCGGAACACTATCCGGCCTCGGCAATGCGATTAAATCCAAAGCGGCGGAACCGCCGGTCACCTTGGCGATCGCTTCGGCGGCGCGAGACGCACAAGCGCGGAGTTCATCCGCGACTTGCGGCACCCCTTCCTTGGCATGGGTGAGGGCGTCGCGGAGCAACTGTTCGTAGTCCATTGTCTGCGCCGTCATTTTGTGCCCTCGGAGAGGATTATCCTGCCCATGATCGGAAGGTGATCCGAGATCCCGGAACTCCCGACCGGCTCGAACGGTCGGAGGGTGCCATCGGGCGACCTCATCGTAGCCGTAACCGCCACCCGCGTGCTCCCTTCATCGAGGTAGGGCGGCGGGGCCTCGAGAAGACTGCCCGACACGATCAGGTGGTCGAACGTCCGCCAGCCGAGCTTGTCATTGTAGAACGTCCCCGCCAATCCCGGGCCCGGCACCCCGCCGCGATACGGCACCTGCTCGCCCAGATAACGCCACGCGGCATTGTAGAGGCGGACCCGCCGTTGGTTGCGGTCACGCCAGTGGATGTACCGGCTCGAATCGTGGTCTCTCACGGCCAATAGATCTTCCTCGAAAATATCCGACGTCGGCTCCTCGTTCAAGTCCCCGAGAATAACAGTGTGGTGGGGCAACGGTGTGGACGTATTGGGTTGCAAAAAATCGTATGTGTTGCCCTTGAGGTATTCGGCCAATTTCCGTCTTGTCGATCGGGACTGAGGCTTGTCGAAAGACGTCCAGTGACACGCAATGAAGCGGATCACCTGTCCACCTCGAGAAAACCGGACCGGTATCATCGGGCGGGTCTCCTCCGACACGTCCAACTCTTCGGCCGACACGAGGGGCACATCGGCCGAGAACCCGATGTCGCGGCGGAAGAAAACCGCGACCTGGAAGCCATCGTCGTGAGGGTAAGGCGGGGCATAAGAAAGATCGAACGCGGGTGACATCAGACTGCGCAACTCGGCCGCCGCCTCACGGGTGATCTCGCAGACGGCCAACAAGTCCGGGAATCCACCGGCAAACATCTCTCGGAGCGCCGAGAGAATGCGATCTCGCTTGGCGGCAAAATCGATTTCCCGTTTGGGTCGTCGCGGATCACTCGCTCGCTTCGCGTCGAAGTGTGAAAAATCGTGCAGGTTCCACCAACAGAAAGAGAGCGAGTCTTGCGGTCCGTTCATTCGGCTTCCCCGACAATTGCCACCCAATGACCCTTTCCGTGATTTTACCCGACTTCGAGTCGAGCCGCGGAATCGTCTCACCCGCTCCCATCATTTTGCCGGTTCTGGTCCTTCTTGCAGCGCCGCTTGCGCCGTTGCTGCGTCATCCGGCCCGGCCGGTAGCCGGTCGGATTCGGCGGTCCCCCGCCACGCTCGCCCGGCCTTTCACCCGTCGCCGGGTTGGCGACAGTATGGTAATGGTCCCCATCCACCGTCCGTTTCGACTTTGCCTGGATCGCCTCCTTCGGCGGCTGCGCCGCGATCAGGCCGTCGCAGCCGCCGATCAGATCCTGGCGCCCCGCCTCGAGCAACGCCTCGCGCACCGCGAAATAGTTCTCCGGTTTGAAGAATTGCATCAAGGCGCGCTGGAGTTTGCGGTCGCGAATCTGGCGGGCGACTTTGACTTGTTTGCCACTCATCGGGTCGACGCCGGTGTACCACATGCACGTGGCGATGTCGAAGGGGGCGGGGATGAAGTCTTGAACCTGATCGGGGCGGTAGCCGTTGCGTTTCAGGTACAGGGCGAGGTCGATCATTTCTTCGATGTCGCTGCCAGGGTGGCTCGCGATGAAGTACGGGACGAGGAATTGTTTCGGCTTGCCGGCGTTGGCCGAGGCTTCCTTGTATTGCTCCGCGAAGGTGCCGAAGTTGTCGATCGAGGGCTTCTTCATCAGGCCGAGGACGGCCGGGCTGGTGTGTTCGGGGGCGACCTTGAGTCGGCCGCCGACATGGTGCTCCGCGAGTTCCCGGACGTACTCGGGCGACAGTTGCGCCAGGTCCATGCGAATGCCGCTCGCGACGAAGGCCTTGCGGATGCCTTCCTGATTGCGGACCGTCTTGAGCAAGTCGATTGTCGGCCCGTGATCGGTGCCGAGCAACTTGCAGATCGTCGGGTGGATGCACGAGAGGCGTTTGCATTTCGCTTCAATCTCGGGGCGGGTGCAACGCATGCGATACATGTTGGCCGTCGCCCCGCCGACGTCGGAGATCACACCCTTGAATTCCGGGTCGGCCGCCATCTTTCGGACTTCGCCGACGATCGATTCCTCCGACCGCGACTGAATGATCCGCCCCTGGTGGGCGGTGATCGAGCAGAACGTGCACCCGCCGAAACAGCCCCGCATGATCGTGACGGAGTCCTTGATCATCTCGTGGGCCGGGATCGGCTCGGTGTACGACGGATGCGGTCGGCGGGTGAATGGGAGATCGTAGATCGCGTCCATCTCGGCGGCCGAGAGCGGGAACGCGGGCGGCGTGGCGACGACGGCCTGGCGGTCGTGGAACTGGATCAACGTGGCCGCGTTGAACGGGTTCGTGTTCAGATGAATCTGCCGCGTCGCCTCGACGAAGGCGGCTTTGTCGTCGCGGACGCGTTCGTAACTGGGAATTTCGATTGCGTTCGTTAGCCGCGAGGCGCTAGCCGAGCGCGTCACGAAGCCGACGCGCACCGCGATACCCACGCCGCAAAACTCCCAGTCTTTAGCCCCCCACCAGAAC
>JANLUE010000073.1:0-3330 GCA_031363325.1 Gemmataceae bacterium | reverse complement strand
GTCGACGGTCGCGCTCATCTTTCTCGCGCTCGCGTTCCTCAATGCGGACTTGGGCATCCAGTATCTCCTGCCGCAGATACGAGCGACGATTGGCAATCACAGACTCGTGGAATCGCTGAACTTCATCGTATCGCCGTAATGCCACGCCGGGCAGCGAAACGCCCGCTTCTTGATAAAGCTGGTTCAGATCGGTCAACGGCGGGGGCACCTCCGATTCGATGGACTTTGACAATTCGGCAAGGAGTTGCCGATCAAGGGCATTCTCGTTGGCCAAGTCATTGAGCCGCCGAGTCAGTTCCGACGCTTCGCGTTCCAAATCCCGATACTCGGGTAGTACGCGGAAACTGCTCACCCGCTCGAGAGCTTGTTGATAGCGATTTTCCTTCAGGGTGAGTTGGGTTTGCAATTCAGCAGCCTTGCCGACTAGATCGCCGAACACGCCTTGCTTGTCAGCCTTTCGTATCGAGTCAAGTCCGCTTTCTTTCTCCCGCACAACCTGCCAGCCTTGAGCGACGCTCCAATCCAATCCGAGGAAGTACGATATAGTCACTTGAGAAACCCAAGTCTTTTGTTTTGCGAATGTCTCGAAGGTCGAAGCAAATCCATCATCCGATTGTTTTCTCGCGAAGTACGTCAATAGCGAACGAGATGTCGGTACAAAGCTCGCGGGCTCATCGGAGAGTCCAAACATCAACTTGCCGAGAACAGTTTTCCAGTTCGTATTCGAAATTGTCAATTGGCTCGAACCGCGTTTCCTCATTGGCTTCACGGGCCAATTTTCGGTCTCGCCGCCAACGACGATGACCTTGTTGGGGCTGCTGCCGCTTCGCTCCATGGCGACGCGGCTTACGCCGAGGTCGAATTCGAGGCCAAATGAAGCGGCAATCAACTCTGGCACTCGGAGAATCGAATCCTTGCGACAGTTACCTCCCAACAGGAAATGGAGAAGTTCGATGAAGCTGGATTTCCCCGCCCCGTTGCGTGTTTGGCGATCTGTTGCCCCCGGACTTTTGTCCGCGAGGACGAGATTAAGCCCTTCACGGAAGGTTAGCTCCTTGAAGCCTTCCAAGTCGCTATAGACGCGGTGGATCATGACACCACCTTGTCAATTCTGCCACGCTCGATTCTGATGGAATTGACCAGAAATAGCAGATCGAGCGATAGCACGAACCAGTCATACGGCAATGGAGCAAGCCCGAATTGAGTCGACCGTGCAGACTGCAATTCTTGCCAGAGTCGGGAGACGGTTTTGGGTTCGTCCACCAAACGAAGAATCTCCGCTCCAACGTACAGCAAAGAACGATCCTGACTGAGCCGCTTTGTAGGAAGAATCATGATGCAACCTCCTGAGGAGGCCGCTCGAAAATGTCGCACTCCTCAAACAAATAGGCCAGCACGGTCAGCGTTGCCGCCTGACGCGAGGGTGTGGCGAGAATGGTTCCGTTTCCGATGAGCTGCAACCGAGCGAAGATGTCATCGGGCGTGTGGTTGGAATTCCTTAACGCTTCGTACTCGCTACGGAACGCCTGTGCGACCCGATCGCCAAGCTCCGGATCGTGGTGTCCACTGAAGTAGTCCCGAACCTTGTTGCTTGAACCCATCCCGGCTTTCAGAAGCAGTGCCACGGCATCGGAAAGCGAATTGGCTTCCAATTTCCGAGGGGGAACGGGACGAATTTCGTCGCTCTGCGGCGTGGACCTGGTTTCCAAAGTCCGAAGAACCATCTCCACTTCGGGAAACTGAACGTCGAGCAGGTCCGTTCGGGATGGGATTGGGCCGAGGAGCGAAGTCAGTTCCGGGAAGGCGAGTTCAAACACGACGCGCCGCAACTCTTCAAAACTCCAAGACCGCACGCGGACGTTCTGATTACCGCTATCGAGGTCCAGGAGTTTTTTCGTAACGCCGGGACCAAGCCCCTGCATCGAATTGTGAACAAACACCCATGTGTCGAAGTGATCCGACCAATGGAGTAACGCGCCAGCGAAATCCTCGTCGATTTTCGCAAGGGTCTTGGTTTCCTCGACTTCGTTCGGCGCGTAGACTTGGAAAAGTGTCCGCGTAGAGCGGACATAGCCATCGTTCTTTCGGTCCCCTTGATTCCCCCACGGCCGCGTGCGGATGAAGTCGTTGGGATGCCTCTTCTCCATGATCGACGAGAACAAATCCTGAAACGCCTCTCCTCGATTTTCAAGGAAAGCATTGCGGAACTTCAATTCGTAAAATGCTCGAGTGAACTGGTCCACGGTTGTTCTCGTTCATGGCCTGGAACCGCCTCGGCCAGCGTTCCCACGAGAACGTAGCGCCAGCCACGTCCATTACGTCGGGAACGAATCTCGTAGCCTCCTTTGCGAAGCGCGGCGAGACACCTCGACACCCAAACGCCAATGCAAGAGTTTTGGTTGAATGCTCCGCACACCCGATCCGCCGGAGCAATTCCAACAAACTCCGCCCAACTCGCAGTGAGTAGTCGTACCTCAGGGATTTGGTTCCCATCCCCTCAGGTCTATCAGACGTTGATCGAATCGGGTATGTGAGCAGCCCCGGTTTTCCGTCAGGGTCGTCGGTGGCGCGTACCGAAGGGTAGTTACGCACGTCATGGCAAAACTGGGCCTCGACATCCGCAGCCACTCGACGGATCAATCCAAAGGAGCGGTTTATTCACGGGATGCCGAAACTGAGGACGGGATTTGACCTGCGGAACTTCTGACCGCGAAACGAATTGCGTCAACTCACGCGGTATCGTGTAATATCCCTCTCGAACATCGAACTCAATGACGAGTTGCAAATCTCGGCGCAGCCGCTTCGACCCAACCGTCGAAAGGGCTACTTAAAAAAAGCGGAGAGGGAGGGATTCGAACCCTCGATAGCCTTTCAGCTATATCGGTTTTCGAGACCGACGCATTCGACCACTCTGCCACCTCTCCGAAGGCCATTTCGGCGCGGCCTTCCGCGCGAGATCGAAGTCTATTGGAAAGACACACGCCTGAAAAGCCGTCTGGTTTCGCGGGCCGAGTTTGGCCGGACTTCGAAGTTTCCGCGTGGACTGGAAAGCGCAGCGCCTCGATCATTCCACTTCGGCGAACTGCTCGAGGCGGGCGCTGCGCATGGGTTGACGCAGCTTCAGGATGCCGCGTGCTTCGATCTGGCGGATGCGTTCGCGGGTGATGCCGTAGATTCGGGCCACTTCGTCGAGCGTCTTCGGCGTGCCGTCGGCAAGGCCGAAACGGAGTTCGATCACTTCGCGTTCGCGGGGGGCCAGCGATTTCAATACTTCGTGGATGCGTTCCTTCAGAAGGCGCGTGTCGAAATTCTCGCCGGGGGTCGTGATGC
>JANLUE010000054.1:0-4941 GCA_031363325.1 Gemmataceae bacterium | reverse complement strand
TTGAAAGCTGAACCAGGCTCCGCTCTTTTCAACCACCTTATTCTGCACGGCTAAATCTAAAAGGTCGCCTTCTTTCGAGATGCCTTCGCCGTACATAATATCGAACTCAGACTCGCGGAATGGCGGTGCACACTTGTTTTTGACGACCTTAACGCGTGTGCGGTTACCAACGACCTTGTCGCCATCTTTGATGGCACCGATTCGGCGAATGTCGAGCGTACCGACCATCATAACGGCCGGCGGCCAACGTGGAAACCCTTACGGGCACACGGCTTTCATCGGCACGTCGGCCACGTCCTCATAACGAAACTTGCGCGTGATCTTGTCGGCCGGGTACGGCTGGCCGGCCACTTCGACGTACGGGTACACGAAAAAATTCAGCGCCGGGCCGTCTTGCATTGGGCTCAGCGTCAGGCCGCGCCCGGACGTGAACGTCACTCGATCTTCGGTCAGATTGCCGAAGTAGTAGTCCGCCTTCTTCGGGTTTTTGTTCGCTTCGGAAATATCGACCGGCACCCAGCCACGCCCCTCGCCCGCCGGCTTGAACTTCGCCCAACAGTGATACCCGGCCACGTCGCCCGTGCCGCGCTTCTCCGGCAGGCCGAAGCCGATCTCGAATCGGGCCGGGATCTTTTGCGAACGGCACAGGGCGTTGAACAGGCTGTGAAAGTCGGTGCAGTTCCCGTATCGGCTATCGCAGACCCAGTCGACGTCGCCACGGCCCCACTTCGTCCCGGTCTTGTCGTACTTCATTCGCTCGTTGACGAGGTGGTAGAACGCCTGTCCCTTGGCCATCGGGTCGTCGGGTAGCTTCAGTCCTTCAATCAACTTCAGATGTTTGCCATCCGACGGCGCGAGCGGGTCGGGCTTGAGGAAACGTTCGAGGTCGGCGGTCAGGGCCTTGTCGGTCTGGCCGAGTACTTCGCGGCGACGCATCGTGTACACGACCTTTAGCGGAATCGTTCCGGCCGCGTCGGCCTTGGCCGAAACGTAATACATTTCGTTCCCGCTACTCCGGTCGATCGATCGCTTGGCGTCGGCCGGCAACGTCGGTTCGATTTTCAGAACTTCCTGGTCGTCGAACGATTGCGGAACCGGAAGCCAGACGCGAGCCGTATCACCCGGCTTCAGGCCCGTCACGGTCGCTTCGTAGTTGAAGCGAAACGTCCGCGTCTTTGGCTCGGCCGCCAAAGCCAGGGTCGGAAGTAGAAGGACAGCGATGCGGAGCATGTGCTTTTCCGGTGAATGTCGTTTCAACTGAATCAGATTCTAACCGCCGGCTTGTCCCGCGACTCGCTTCTCTTCCTGAAGTTGGGGGTCGATCACCTTGACGTAAACGAGCCCAAACCCGGCCGCGCCAATTGCAAACAACAGCACGATAACGGCCTTGCCCTTGCCACCGTACATGTTGAACAGACTCAACGTGATTTGAGCCCCCAGCCCGAGGCCGACGACCGCGCCGGTACCAAGAATCGCGAGCGCGAAGTACGGCCCAATTCCATCGAGCCGGGCCAGCCACCAGCAGGCGATATCGAGCACCTGGAAGATCAGGACGACTGGGGCGACCAGCGTGCGCAACTTGACGGAATGACTGGTGAACGCGAACACGAGCCCGGTCGCGGCCCAGAGGAGCGAAAACGTTAGCAGATGGGCGTGCGTTGATTGGGTGAGGGCATCCACGGAGAGTTGCTTGCCCTTGGCGACCTTCCATTTGTCAACCGCTGCCGGCTTGCCGTCGCCAGCGGCCTTCTTCGGGAGTGGCAAGGACTTCGTTCGCAAGTCTTCGGCGATGTCTTGCAGCGAATTCGGGTCGACCAGCGGGATCGCGTCCGCCGAGTAGTGTTCGAGCGGCGCGCCGGCTTCGACCCAGGCGACCAGCGCGAGTCGTTCGACTTCCCCGCGTTTCTCCGCCTTCTGTCGTTCATCGCCGGGCTTCTTCGGCCACTCTTCCGATTTCTCGAAGAAGGCCTTGGTCATGTTCTCCTTGTCGAACTTACCTTGTCGCCCAGCCGCGTTCGTTAGCACTCGGTGCAGTTGACCAATCGGAAACGCGGTCGAAGGCTTGAGGTATTTGGCGAGCCCCTCGAACTTATCCAGGGGAAGGTTCGATTTTTCGCCCCCCGGCCCATGGCAACCAATGCACCGAGCTTCCAGGAGCGACTTCACCTTGATGCCGGGCAAGTTGGCGACTTCACCGTCGGCCCGGGCCGGCGCGGGACCAGGTTGGACCGCCTGTTGCGGCTTTGGCTCGAGCGGCCAGGGCACGCCGGAGAAGCGCGCCACGATGTCGTCGAGGCCGGGCATGGGTCGGCCGGGGCCGGCGTGCTTGAAGTGAATCTGGGCCATCGCCCACAGGTAGCCGAGGCCGACGGAAATCAGGAACGTGCTGACGACGAGCTTGGCGGGAAGCGGCAGGTCACGCAGCGTGAAGCGATTCGCTGGTGTGGACATGGGAAGTGCCTCCATCGGGGAACTGGGCGTAGGTGGGACCGTCGAGGCCGCGCGATATCGGGCGAACGACGACCAGCGCCGGTTCGGAAATTATATCGGAGCGGGCCGCAGGTCGCGAGGTGGGTTCGCCGCAACGAATCCGCCACGGCCGCACCGCCAAGCCCCAAACGAATCGATCGGGTTTCCAGGCGCTCGGCCAAATTGCCAACAGCCGTCTCGCTCGGAATACCGCCTCGAATCCGCCCACCTTCCTCCGTATCAAATCATCAACTCGCACCCGGAGACTTCACCCAAAATGGCGACGGCGAAACTGGCCCTTGAGGACGGCACCGTGTTCACCGGCCGTGCCTTCGGGGCGAACGGCGAGACGGCCGGCGAGGTCGTGTTCAACACGAGCATGACCGGCTACCAGGAAGTACTCACCGACCCGTCCTACAAGGGCCAGATCGTCACCATGACCTACCCGTTGATCGGGAACTATGGCGTGACGGCCGAGGATGCTGAGTCGGCCACGCCGCACGTCGCCGGGTTCATCGTCCGTGAAAACGCCCGCAATCCCAGCAGCTATCGTTCGGAGTCCGACCTCAGTTCTTATCTCGCGAAGTTCAACATCGTTGGGATCGAGGGGATCGACACGCGAGCGCTGGTGCGCCGGCTCCGCGTTCGCGGCGCGATGACCGGCGTCCTCTCGGCGACCGACCTGAACGACGCGTCGCTCGTCGCCAAGGCCCAGGCTCTACCGGGAATGGAGGGGGCCGACCTCGTCAAGGAAGTCATTCCGTCCGCCGCGTACCAGTGGGACAAGGCGGGCCTCGCGCCGCTCGCCCGAACCATGATGCCGAATCACAAACCCCGGCACCATGTCGTCGCGCTCGACTTTGGCATGAAGTGGAACATCCCCCGCTGCCTGACCGAGGCCGGCTGCAAGGTGACCATCCTGCCCGGGAATGCAAAAGCGAGCGATGTGCTCGCCTACAAGCCGGACGGCATCTTTCTCTCGAACGGCCCCGGCGACCCGGCGGCCGTCAAGTACGCCATCGAGACCGTCCGCGACCTGATCGGCAAGAAGCCGATCTTCGGCATCTGTCTCGGCCACCAGCTTCTCGGGCTCGCGCTCGGCGGCAAGACCTCTAAGCTGAAGTTCGGCCACCGCGGCGCCAACCACCCCGTCCGCAACGAACGAACGGGCAAGGTCGAAATCACGACCCAGAACCACGGCTTCACAGTGGACATCGACAGCCTGTCGAAGGACGTGGAACTCACTCACATCAATCTGAACGACCGCACCCTCGAAGGGATGCGTCACACCAAGCTGCCGATCTTCAGCGTCCAGTATCATCCGGAAGCTTCGGCCGGGCCTCACGACAGTTCCTATCTTTTCGACGACTTCCGGCGAATAATGGGGTAGTCGATTCAACTCGATCGGCCTGGAAAGGCGTCGAAAGTCAACTCCCTTGTGCACGCTGGTTAGATGCGCACACGGCCACCCGGAATGCTTCGAGATCGACGCACGTGGCCGCCTCGCCAATCAGATGCTCCAGTCGATCGGGATCGGCAATGCTCTCGAGCTGAAATCTCAAGTCGTTCGGAACCGCGCCCAGTCTTTTCGAAAGGACGGTGACGATGTCTTTCGCCATTCGCTTCGAGTCGGTCTTCGCGACGAGTTCCTGAATGAACGGGCTTTCCATGATCATCGGTCGTTCCTCCAGCAGGCGATGCACCGGGATTTTGTAATCTGCCGTGAACGCGACGACCGCCAGATGCGTCAGTCGAACGTTCGGACGCGATTGGGTTCAACGCTGGTTGGATGCACTCACGGCTACCCGGAATGCTTCGAGATCGACGCACGTGGCTGCTTCACGAATCAATTGCTCTAGCTGATCGAGATCGGCGATGCACTCGAGTTGAAATCGCAGATCGTTCGGAACCTCGCCTAATCTTGTCGAAAGAAAGGTGACGATGCTTCGCGACAAGGCTTTTGCCGAGGTCTTCGCGACGAGTTCCTGCACGAACGGGCTTTCCATGATCATCGGTCGTTCCTCCAGCAGGCGATGCAACAGGGCCGTGTCGCCTACGGTCAGCGTGGCGAACACGTGGGCCAGGGCGAGCAAGTTCGGCAGTTCTCGGGCGAGTCCTTTGGTCTCGATCACCTCACGGCATTCTCGCAGAAGCGGCTCCGCCTCGCCAGTGAATTTGGCCAGCGGGACCCAGGGCATCAGCGCCGGCTCGCCGGTCGCCAGCAAGGCGCGGGCGTCGAGTGTCCACAGTTCGATCACGTGCCATTCCGCGCGCAGTCGGGTGCGGCCGTTCTCCAACTCGATGCTCGATTCGACCTTCGCGTTCCCCTTCGGTCGAAGGACGAACACGATCGCCTCGGGCAAAACGTGGTAGGCGTTGTGCGTCAGGCTGATGTCGTCCAGCAGTTGGTGTTTGACGCGCGCGTCGGGGTACGTGGCGATTTCGACCAGGTAGTGCGACTTGCCCGACGGC